>CAJBMR010000069.1 GCA_903954205.1 uncultured bacterium
CTCGACGAGGCTGGCGTCATCATCCCCGACGAGGAGGAGGACGAGGTCGAGCGCTTTCGGGAGTTCCTTGACCAGGTCACCCCCGAGGACTTCGGCGCCGACTCCTAGTCGCGCGCTTCCCCCACCGGCGGGTCGCGTTGACCATGGGGCCGGTGAGCCCTAACGTTGCACTCCGCTCTCCTGGAGGGCGCCCAGTCGTAAAGCCCGGGTATTGCCCGGATCGAGAAGGCGGTGGACAGCGACGATGCGCCTGACCGAAGAGTCCCTACCCCCCGTAGACGTCCCCCTCACGGTCGACCAGCCCTCCCTGTTCCCCGAGGAGTCACTCCAGTCAGCGGCGCTGTACCTCGGCTACCGCGGCCCCATCGCTTGCGCGGCCGCAGGCATCACCTACCGCCAACTCGATTACTGGGCGCGCACCGGATTGGTCGTGCCCAGCATCCGCCCCGCGAGCGGCTCTGGCACCCAGCGGCTCTACGCCTTTCGAGACATCCTCGTGTTGCGCATCGTTAAGAGGCTGATTGACACCGGGGTCTCGCTTGCGAATATTCGCACTGCTGTGGCTCATCTGGATCAGCGCGGGGGAGATGACCTCTCGAGGATCACGCTGATGAGCGACGGCGCGTCGATCTACGAGTGCCGCAGCGAGGACGAGGTCATCGATCTGGTCCGTGGGGGACAGGGTGTCTTCGGCATCGCGGTGGGTCGTGTCTGGCAGGAGGTCGAGGGTCAGCTGGCCAGCCTCCCCGGCGAGCCGGCCGAAGGTGACGCGACCAGCTCACGAAGCGCGGACGACGAGCTCTCAGCCCGCCGCGCGGCTCGTCGCACTGCCGGCTGACGCCTCTGGGGCCACTCGTGCGCTAGGGTCGAACTGCTGATCGACCTGGCACGGGAGAGCCCCGGGGAAACCCGGGCGCCGAAGGAGCAACCGCCCCGGAAACTCTCAGGCACCCGAACCGCGCCGGGAAGGCAACTCTGGAGAGAGGGTGGCTCGCCACCCCACCGACGGTGCAAGTCGCGCGTGCGTTGTCCGCACGTCGGCGAAGCTCTCAGGTCGCGGTCATCCGCGGGACCAGAGGGGGTGGGGTGCACACCGTGCACCCTTCCGCCGACGTGCCGGGAGACGCAATGACAGGTCAATTCGAAACAGACCAGATCACATCCTTCGCCCATCGCCACATCGGTCCGCGGAAGCGGGATGTACGCCGCATGCTCGAGCAGGTGGGCTACCAGTCCCTGGAGTCGTTCCTCAACGACGTAGTCCCAGAGAGCATTCGTTGGCGAGAGGGGCTCGCGCTCGACGCGCCCCTCGACGAGCAGTCCATGGCCGCCGAGATGACCTCTCTCGCCGAGGCCAACCGTCCACTCACATCGATGATCGGCATGGGCTACCAGGACTGCATCACGCCGCCGGTTATCCGCCGCAACGTGATCGAAAGCCCTGCCTGGTACACGGCGTACACCCCATACCAACCGGAGATCAGCCAGGGCCGCCTGGAAGCGCTGCTTGCCTTCCAGACACTGGTCGAGGAACTCACCGCTCTTCCGATCGCCCCCGCTTCGCTGCTGGATGAGCCCACGGCCGCAGGGGAGGGGATGGGCCTGCTCCATCGGTCGTACGACGGCTCGGTCTTCCTTGTCGACGAGGACACCCATCCGCAGACGATCGCGGTCATCCGCACGCGCGCGGAACCGCTCGGCATCGACGTGCGCACCGCACCGCGATCCGGGCTCATCGCTGCTTTATCGGACGACACCTTCGGCGTGCTCGTCTCGTATCCGGGCTCGTCCGGGCAGGTCGACGACATCCGCGACATCCTCGACTCGGCTCGCGAGCAGGGGGTCGGCACGGTGGTGGCCAGTGACCTGCTCGCGCTCACACTCCTTACCCCGCCAGGGGAGATGGGTGCCGATGTGTGTGTCGGGTCCGCTCAGCGCTTCGGGGTCCCGATGGGCTTCGGCGGCCCCCACGCAGGCTTCATGAGCGTGCGCGCCGGCTTGGAGCGTTCGCTGCCCGGTCGTCTCGTGGGCGTGTCGGTCGATGCGGAGGGTTCACCTGCGTACCGGCTGGCGCTTCAGACGCGGGAGCAGCACATCCGTCGCGAGCGTGCGACGAGCAACATCTGCACCGCGCAGGTGCTCCTCGCGGTCGTGGCGGCGATGTATGCCGCCTATCACGGTCCCGAGGGACTGCGGGGAATCGCGTCACGTGTGCGGGGTCATGCCCTGCGCCTGTCCGCATCACTCACCGGTGCGGGATACGACGTCGTCGACTCGGTGTTCGTCGACACCCTGAGTGTCCGCGTGCCCGAGGGTGCCGACGACGTGATGGCTGCTGCGCGCACCCAGGGCGTGAACCTCCGCAGGATGGACGCCGACACCGTGGGCATCACCGTCGACGAGACCACCGACGAGGCGGACCTCACGCGGGTGCTCGCGGCCTTCGGGGCGCAGCTCGCGCCTGCCGTCCACGAACCGGCGACCGCAGGGCTGCCCGATGCACTGCGGCGCACCTCGCCCTTCCTAAGCCATCCGATCTTCCACGACCACCAAAGCGAGACCGAGATGCTGCGGTACCTGCGGCGACTCTCCGACCGTGACCTCGCCCTCGACCGGACGATGATTCCTCTGGGGTCATGCACCATGAAACTCAATGCCACCACGGAGATGGAGCCCATCACGTGGCCGGGCTTTGCGGGCATTCACCCCTTCGCGCCACTCGACCAGGCAGAGGGATACGTCGCTCTCATCCAGAGCCTCGAGCGGATGCTCTGTGAGGTCACCGGTTACGACGCCGTGAGCCTCCAGCCCAACGCCGGTAGCCAGGGCGAATTCGCAGGCCTGCTCGCTATTCGCGCCTACCACCACTCTCGCGGCGACGTTCAGCGCGACATCTGCCTGATCCCCAGCAGTGCGCACGGCACCAATGCAGCGAGTGCCGTCATGGCTGGTATGCGCGTCGTCGTGATCGGCTGCGACGAGCACGGCAACGTAGACGTGGACGATCTAAAGGCCAAGATCGCCGAGCACGGTGACCGACTCGCAGCGCTGATGATCACCTACCCATCCACACACGGCGTCTTCGAGGAGGCGGTGGGCGACATCTGCGCGATGGTCCACGACGCCGGGGGACAGGTCTACGTGGACGGAGCCAATCTCAATGCCCTTGTCGGCTTGGCGAAGCCTGGCCGCTTCGGCTCTGACGTATCCCACCTCAACCTCCACAAGACCTTCTGCATCCCACATGGTGGAGGCGGAC
>CAJBMR010000070.1 GCA_903954205.1 uncultured bacterium
CACCCGCCGACTGCGCAGCAACTTCGCGGCAGTGCGCGTGTAGTACGGGGTCACGACAGCGACATCGAGCACATCCTCGAGAGCGTCGGCGCGCGACTTACCCACTACCCACTGCAGCAGGTCGAGTGCCTCATCGCGCTTGGCGATGACCAGATCATGGAAACGCCGCATGATCCGCACTCGATCGCGCACCGGCCGCTCGGCCCATTCACGCTGCACGGAGCGCGCCCGCCCCGCCGCACTCTGCACGTCGTACTCCGTGGCGAGAGGCAGGCGGTAGAGCAGGTCGCCCGTGAAGGGCGCGTGCACGTCGCGGGCGTCGGCATCGGGTGCGACGGCGAGGCGCGAGATCAGGGAAGCGGACGCGGGAGGCGCCGAGACTATGGCCATGTGGCCAGACTACGCGCGCACGAGGGGGTGCCGGTCGGCGTACGCCGCAATCTCCGAGGCCACGCGACTCTCATCCCAGCCGAGATGGGGCGCGATGAGCGGGGCCACGGCGGCAGCGGCAGCGAGGCCGTGATCCGGGGATTCGGGTGTGAGCCGTAGTCGGCGCACGAGGACATCCTCGAGATCGAGGGCTCCCTGGTGGGTGACCGCAACCACCGCCTCGGCGGCCAGATGCCTTCCCTCCGGCGGCAGGGGCTCCCTCAGGGTCGGATCGGCAGCCAGGAGATCGAAGACCTCGCTCACGCGCGAGCCGTGGCGGCGAAGCAACCGCTCCACCGTGTCGACCGGCAGGTCCCATCGCTCCGCAAGGCTGGCGCGGTCGGCCCAGAGGTCGGTGAAACCCACCGCACCCACCAGGGGGATGTCCGAGGTCGAGGACTCGGCGACGCCCTCGTCCTCGAGGTCCGCAACCGCCGCATCGACCGCATCGGCAGCCATGACGCGGTACGTCGTGTACTTGCCTCCGGCGATGGCCACGAGACCCGGCACCGGATGGAAGACCATATGCTCGCGGGATACCTGCGTGGTGGCCTCCGCCGATTCCTCGGCCACAAGCGGCCGGTATCCGGCGTACGTGTCGATGACATCCTCGCGTCGCAGAGGCCGCGCCAACCAGCGATTGGCCTGTCCCAGGAGGTAGTCGATCTCCTCTTCGGTCGCTACCGGGTCGGCCAGGCTCTCACTCGGCTCGCGCGCAGTGTCGGTCGTGCCCACAATCCAGTTTGCGCCCCAGGGCAGCAGGAAGAGCACACTCGCAGGAGTGCGCGCAATGATCGCGGTCGTCGACCGGATGGCGTCGCCGCGCACGACGAGGTGCACTCCCTTGCTCTGCTGGACGCGCTCAGGAGCCTCAGCGTCAACCATCCGCAGGACCTCATCGGTCCAGACTCCGGCAGCGGCAATCACCACGCGTGCGCGAATATCAAGGGATTCGCCGGTGATCTCATCCTCGACGCGCACGCCGGTCACGCGCTCGGCATCTCGGAGGAGGTTTGTGACCCGTGCGCGAGTGAGGATGTGAGCACCGAAGGATGCGGCCGTGCGGGCGACGGCGACCGTGTGGCGAGCATCGTCGATCTGGGCGTCATGGAAGCGGAC
>CAJBMR010000071.1 GCA_903954205.1 uncultured bacterium
GCCTTCTTGGCTGCGGCCTTCTTCACCGGCTTGTCCTCGACCGGCGTGGGCGGCCCAGCGGGGCGGCTAGCGGCCTTGCGGGGACGCGTCGTAGCGGAGCCCGAAGGCCCTTGCGTGCTCTCGACCATGCGGTCGTTTCCTCTCACGGTCCCGGGCGCTTCTGCGCCGCTCGGGACCTGGTCCACCGACCCTGGGGCCGGCCGGCCCGGCGAACCGGGTCGTCAAGTCTGGTCAGCCTCGCGGTCGGCAGCGAGGGGGTCACCGACCACGATTGCGTCGGCCGACCCTCCCTCGACGAGTGGCCCTTGCATCTCCCGGGTCACGAGGGGTGGCGGTGTATGCCAACCATTCGCTACCGGCGAGGGGGCCACGCTGCGCAGAGCCGCGAGGATGTCGTCTGGTCTCACGGAAGGGGTCACCTGCCGTAGGACCACCGTAAGTATCGCACACGCCGAGGTCTCGTCGTCGGCAGGCGCCACCTGCGCCATGAGCAGCGCGGCACGGACGTCGAAGGTGCGCAGGCCGTTCTTTGTGAGGCGTTCGACGAACACCTCGTCCGCAGCCAGGAGGCGATCGAGCGGATCCTGGGCCTGCGCGGGGCTGAGCCCGGGCAGCTCGATCCGCCAGCAGCTCGCCTGCAGTCGGTCAGCAAAATCGGAGGTCCGGGCGACGACGACGTCGACGATGTCGAGCCCCGGGGGCAGCGCCTCATCGATCCGGCGACGGAGGTCCTCGGGATCGCAAACCTCCGCGAGGCCGATCTCGAGGTATTCCGCCTCACTCGCCGTCCCGGTCGGGGCGGCATTGGCATACGAGATCTTGGGGTGGGGGCTGAAGCCCGCGCTGTAGGCCATGGGTACGCCGGCCCGGCGGAGGGCACGCTCGAAGGCGCGCTGGAAATCGCGGTGGCTCGCGAAGCGCAGCCGCCCGCGCTTGGAGTAGCGCAGACGCACACGCTGGACGGGCGCAACGTGGTCGCGCGGCGGCTTGCGACTCACGCGGGCTGACCGACGTAGCCGGGCAGAGGTGGCTCTGCCGACTCGCCGACGCGGAGGCCAGGCAGCCCCAGATCAGTCGGACCGATCTGAATGCTCGTGCCCATCTGGTCGCAGACACCGCAGTCGAAGCAGGGAGTCCAGCGGCAGTCCTCGACCCCTTCCTCGTCGAGCGCGTCCTGCCAGTCCTGCCACAGCCACTCGCGATCCAGACCCGAATCCAGGTGGTCCCACGGCAGGACTTCGGCATGTTCGCGCTCGCGAGTGGTGTACCAGTCGAGGTCGATCGGCTCGTCAGCCAGCGCGACATCGGCCGCTGCAGCCCAGCGATCGAAGTCGAAGTGCTCGCTCCAGCCATCGAATCGCGCGCCCTCACGCCAGGCCTGGAGGATGACCCGACCCACGCGTCGATCGCCGCGTGACAGAAGGCCTTCGATGGTCCCGGGCTTGCCGTCGTGATAGCGGAAGCCGATGGACTTGCCGTACTCGCGGTTGGTGCGGATGGCGTCGCGCAGCTTGGCGAGACGCGCGTCGGTCGTCTCATGATCGAGCTGCGCCGCCCACTGGAAGGGAGTGTGGGGCTTGGGCACGAAGCCGCCGATAGAGACCGTGCAGCGAATGTCACGCCGTCCACTGACCTCGCGGCCGACTCGGATGACCTCGGCCGCCAGGCGCGCGATCTGCAGGACGTCTTCGTCGGTCTCGGTGGGCAGCCCGCACATGAAGTACAGCTTCACCTGTCGCCATCCCGCGCCGTAGGCGGTGGCAACCGTGCGGATGAGGTCTTCCTCGGTTACCTGCTTATTGATCACCTTGCGCATGCGCTCACTACCGCCCTCGGGGGCGAAGGTGAGGCCACTGCGACGACCGTTGCGCGACAGTTCATTGGCAAGGTCGATGTTGAAGGCGTCTACGCGAGTGCTCGGCAGTGACAGAGACGTCTGCGATCCCTCGTAGCAGTCGGCGAGGTAGGTGGTCGTCTCCGCGATCTCAGAGTGGTCGGCGCTCGACAGCGAGAGCAGACCGACTTCTTCGTAGCCGGTCTTGGCGAGACCGTTGGCGACCATCGCGGCGATCCCGGCCTTGCTGCGCTCACGCACGGGGCGCGTGATCATCCCCGCCTGGCAGAAGCGGCATCCGCGCGTGCAGCCACGGAAGATCTCCACGCTCATCCGCTCGTGCACCGTCTCAGCCAGAGGTACGAGCGGGGCCTTCGGGTAGGGCCACTCGTCAAGGTCCATGAGCGTGTGCTTCGCCACGCGCCAGGGGGCAGCCGACTGACGGGGCACCACGCGGCGGATACGGCCGTCGGGGAGGTATTCGACGTCGTACATCGAGGGGACGTAGGCCACGCCCGAGCGGGCGATCGCCTCCAGGAGGCCGGCGCGACCATCGGGACGGCCCGCCTGCTTCCACTCGCGCACGATCTCGCTGAGTCGGAGCACGGCCTCCTCGCCATCACCGAGCACGGCGGCGTCGATGAAGTCCGCGATGGGCTCGGGGTTGAAGGCAGCGTGACCACCCGCGACCACCACCGGGTGAGACTCATCGCGCTCGGTGGCGATGAGCGGGACGCCGGCGAGGTCGAGGGCCGTGAGCATGTTGGTGTAGCCGAGTTCCGTGGAGAAGGAGAGGCCGAGGAGGTCGAAGGCTCCTACGGGGCGATGCGAGTCCACGGTGAATTGCGGCACACCGTGCTCGCGCATGAGTGCCTCGAGGTCGGGCCATACGGCGTACGTGCGCTCACACAGCACGCCGGGCTGCTCGTTGAGCACCTCGTAGAGGATCTGCACACCCTGGTTGGGGGCCCCCACCTCGTATGCGTCGGGATACATCAGGGCCCAGCGCACATCGGCGTCGTCCCAGTCGGCAGCGACGGCATTGACCTCCCCGCCGACGTACTGAATCGGCTTCTGGACGAGAGGGAGGAGCGCCTCGAGGGCGGGGAAGATCGAGTCGGCGGAGCCCGCCAGGGGCGGCTGTGCCGGCCCTTGGGGCCAGGTCGTCGGCATGGGAAGAGGGTACCCGCGAGGGGGTCAGGGCTGTTGCTGCTGGTGCAGGCGCACGTTTTCGAGCAGTCCCAGCGCGATCCATGACGCAAACATCGAGGTACCCCCGTAGGAGACGAAGGGCAGTGGAACTCCCGTGATGGGCATGATCCCGACGTTCATCCCAATGTTCTCGAAGGTCTGGAAGGCCAGCCACGCGACGACGCCCGCGGCGACCAGGCGGCCGTAGAGCTCACCCGCGCCGAGGGCGATGCGCATGCCGCGCCACAGCACGATGCTGAGGAGCAGGAGCGTGATGGCGGCTCCGATGAAGCCCGCCTCCTCGCCGATGACGGTGAAGATGAAGTCGCTCTCGTTGACGGGAACGAAGTTGCCCTGCGTCTGCGGCCCCTGGAAGAGGCCACGACCCCACAGTCCGCCACCGCCGATGGCGATGCGCGCCTGCGTCGCGTTGTAGGCGGCGGTACTGGCGGCGTCTTCTGGATTGATGAAGGAGGTGAGTCGTGCGATCTGGTAGTCCCGCACGAAGCCCAACTGCCAGGCGACGACGGCGGCAGTGACCCCGCCGACGAGAAGCCCGGCCACCCATCTCGTGCGCGCGCCCGAGACGGCAACCATGGTGATGACGATGGTGCACATGATGAGCACCGTGCCGGTGTCGTTCTGGAGCAGGACGAGTCCGATGGGAATCGCGGCAAGGCCCAGGGCCAGTGCGACATCTCGATCGCGAGGCTCGGCCTCCGCATCGCGCTTCTCGGCCAGCACCACGGCAAGGATCAGGACGATCGCCACCTTGGCAAACTCCGAGGGCTGCAGGGTGAACCCACCCGGGACCTGCACCCACGCACGCGCCCCGGCGATCGACGTCCCGAGCGGGGTGTAGACGAGCAGGATGCCGATGATGGCAAGGCCGTAGATCACGGGCGCATAGGCACGCAGGAGTCGGTAGTCAAGGCGAGAAACGACGAACGCCAGGATCAATCCGATGGCGATGTTGACGAGGTGTCGATTGAGGAAGTACTGGGGGTCATCCCCCGCCAGATCCGAACGGCTGGCCGACCAGACGAAGAGCGAACTGCCGACGCTGAGGACGAGGGCCGCGGCCAGCAACCACCAGTCCAACCGGCGCCAGTAGGACTGTCGCCCCTCCTGGCGCGCACCGATGAAACGGCGATTCGGCGTCGTCTCCGACACGCTCACGGCGTCGCCTCCGGGATCACAGGAGTGCCGTCAGGGCGCACGACCGGCAGTGTCCGCGATGGGGCCCCGCCGATGAGGACGCTCTTGGCAGGGTCAACGATGCCGTCGACGACACCAAAGAGAGCGTCGTAGATCGTGCGCACCCCGGGTCCGACCGTGAGCGAGCCGGTGCCGCCGCGCGTCACCATCATCACGACGGCGTACTGGGGATCGTCGGCCGGTGCGAAACTCGCGTACCACGCGGTGGTCGAATTGTCGCTGAATACCTGAGCGGATCCCGTCTTCGATGCAACAGGAATCTCGTCCAACGGGAAACCGTCGAAGGGGATGCGCCCTGTGCCCTCGGACGTCACGCCTGCGAGTGCGGTGCGTAGGAAGTCGAAGGTGCCCTCCGGTGCCGGCACCTGGGCGCGGACCACCGGGTCGAACTGCTTCACAACCTCGCCGCGGCTGGTCAGGATCGCCTTCGCCACCTGCGGCTGGTAGACGGTGCCGCCGTTGGCGATCGCGGCGTACGCCATGGCGAGCTGCAGTGGCGTGATGGCCGTGTCGCCCTGGCCGATGGAGGCGTTGATTGCGTCACCGTTGCGCCACCGGAAACCGTCGAGGCAGTTCTCCTTCGCGAGCGCCGTGTAGTACTCGGCGAGCTTGGGGTCTTCCTCGCGCAGTTGGGAGAAGCCCTCCTTGGCGTCCGAGCACCACTGCTCGCGGCGCTGCTCCCAGACCGCGAGCTTCTCGTCACGCCCGGAGACGAGGCCGACTGCCTCATTGGGCAGGTCGATGCCCGTCCGCTCTCCCAGGCGGAAGGCCGCGGCCGTCTCCGCGATGGGATCGGGTGCACCTTGCGGCGCGTAGAGGCCACCGCCCTTGAGCCAAATCTCGTCCGCGATCCGGTAGAAGACGGTGTTGCAGGAGACCTCGAGTGCGCGCTGCAGGGTGATGGGCCCGTAACCGGACGACTCGAAGTTGCGGAAGCGCTGGGAGCCGACCGTGTAGTCGGCCGGGCACGGGTAGGTGCCGCCCAGGTCGTAGCCCTCACGTGCCGCGGCCACGGTCGTCACAGCCTTGTACGTCGATCCCGGAGCGTAGGTGCCCTGCGTCACCGTCGAGGACAGTGCGCGTTCGGCGAGGAGCCGATCGTAGTCGCGCGAGGAGATGCCGCCGACCCACAGTTGCGGGTCATACGTCGGATAACTCGCCATCGCCAGTACCGCGCCGGTGCGGACGTCGATGACGACTGCAGCCCCGGTGTCGGCCACGTCGCCCTCCTCGCGAGCGCGCGCAACCGAGTCGGACAGTGCCTGCTCCACGACCTGCTGGAGGTTGGCGTCGACGTTGGTGACGACGTAGTTGCCCGCCACCGGATCGGATTCTGAGACCGTGCCGGTGACGCGACCCACCTGGTCCACCGCGAGGGTCGTGATGCCGGGAATGCCGCGCAGTTCGCCGTCGTACTGCGCCTCAAGTCCATTGCGGCCCACGAGGTCACGCGCCCGCAATCGCGCGGGATCGGCGCTGTCGCCCTGGGCATCGAGCTGCTCCTGCGTGACCGGCCCGACGTAGCCGAGCACGTGGGCGAGGTTGGCATCAAAAGGACTCGGATATTCGCGCACCGCTTCGAGTTGCGCGGTGATCCCGGGGAAATCGGCGCGACGTTCCATGATCGTGAGCGCCGTCTCGGTAGCGACATCCTTCGCGACGGGGATGGGCTGATAGGGCGAGCCATCCCAGCAGACGGGCAGGGGCGGAGCACCCTCCGAGCCGCAGGGCATGAGCTTTTGCTCGATCGACTCGCGGGAGACCCCCAGCGATTCGGCTAGACGCTGGAGCACGGCGGTGCCGTCGTCGTCTTCACGTGCGAGCGCGGTGCGATCGATGGAGACCACAAGCGAGGTGCGGTTGGCGACCAGGGGTCGGCCACGCTGATCAAGGATGAGACCACGCACGGCTGGAGTGATCACCTCACGCGTGGTGTTGCTCGCGGCCTGGGCGGCGTACTCCTCCCCCACGACTAACTGCAAATAGAACAGCCGGGCCGTGAGGGTCGCGATGAGGGACACGATGAGCACACCGAGGACGACGAGACGCAGGTGAGACCTGTCGCTCATGTCGTCCTCCTCGAGTGGTGCGGACGCCCGGTGGCAGACCACCCCTCCGGCCCGGGGCCCCACCACGGTACGCCGGGCCACGCGGGGAGGCCC
>CAJBMR010000072.1 GCA_903954205.1 uncultured bacterium
CGCTGATACCCGAGGAGCTTCGGTTCACTGCCGAACACGAGTGGATCGCGGCCAGTGGTGAAGGCACGGTGCGTATCGGCATTACCGACTACGCCCAGGACTCCCTCGGCGACATCGTCTTCGTCGATCTGCCGAAGGTGGGGCAGACCGTCACCGCCGGCCAGCCGTGCGGCGAGGTGGAGTCCACCAAGAGCGTGAGCGAGATCTACGCACCCGTGAGCGGTGACGTCGTCGCGGTCAATCTGGCGCTGTCTGACTCACCCGAGACGGTCAATACCCAGCCCTACGGCGACGGATGGATGGTGGAGGTGCGCGTCTCAGGAGATCCCGAGGCAACACTGGACGCCGCCGCCTACCGCGCCCTCATCGGCGAATGACCTGATATGAGCGGCTGCGAGCATCCTGTCGATCCCGGAGATCGTTTCTGCCGGGTGTGCGGAGCTCCGGTCGCCCACGACGTGACCTCTGTGGGCATCGGCGGCCCAGGCTCCAGCGGCTCGCTCCCTGCGGTGGGATCCGGTGTCGCTCCCAATCTCGGGCTCGGTGAGGCCGTGCTCGTCGTTCAACGAGGAATGGGCGAGGGGGCTTCCTACCTGCTCGTGGGCGACGTGGTGACGGCAGGACGCGAGCCTGACTCCGACCTGTTCCTGGATGACGTCACGGTGAGTCGCCAACACGCCGAGCTCCGTCGCATGACAGGTGGCTGGCTCCTGCGCGATGTGGGGAGTCTCAACGGCACCTACGTCAATCGTCATCGCATCGAGGAGGTCGCCCTTGCACCGGGCGACGAGGTGCAGATCGGCAAGTACCGCTTCGCCTACCTCGTCGGAGGGGATACCGGGACCACGTCGTGAGCGCCATGCGCCCTATCGGCGCGGTCGTCACCGAGCTCGCGGAGGAGTTCCCTGACCTCACGGCGTCGAAGGTTCGGTATCTCGAGGCCGAGGGCCTGCTGGAGCCTATGCGCACGGCGCGCGGAAGCCGCCGCTACGCCGACGCTGACATCGACCGCCTACGTCGAATCCTGCGTATGCAGCGCGATGAGTTCCTTCCCCTTTCGGTGATCGTCGAGCGTCTGGCGCAGCCGGATACATCCACGAGCAACGCCAGCGCTGTCCCCGCTACACGACTGCGCATCCCGCGTCCTCGCCGGATGACAGCCGCAGAGGTCGCGCAGCGCGGGGGAGTAGACGCCGCGACACTCAAGGACTTGACCGCACACGGACTCGTCAGCGAGATGGACAGCGGAGCCGTGGACATCTGCCGGCTCGTCGTGCGTCTGCAGGAGTACGGGATCGAACCTCGCCATCTGCGGTCCTTCCGGGTCGCCGCGGACCGAGAGGTGGGGCTCGTCCAGCAGGCACTCGCACCGCGTCGGGGGAGCGCCTCCACCCTCGAGGAGCGCGAGCTCACCTCGCAGCTTCTTGCCCTCCTACTGGACCTCCACGTGGCGCTGGTGCGGCAGCGGTCGTCTACCCTCGAAGCATGAAGCGAGTAGAGGTGCTGGGCGTGCGGGTGGAGATGCCCTCCAACCAGCCCATCGTGCTTCTGCGCGAGGTCGAGGGCGATCGCTACCTTCCCATCTGGATAGGCGCCACGGAGGCGACTGCCATCGCCTACGTCCAGCAGGGTGTCGTGCCTCCCCGTCCGCTCACGCATGACCTGCTCAAGGACGTGATCGACGCACTGGACCGCTCCCTCATCGAAGTACGCATCACACGCTTGGAAGACGGGGTGTTCTTCGCGGAGTTGCACCTGAGCGAGGGTGTCGTCGTGAGCGCACGCCCCTCCGACGCCATCGCGCTTGCCCTGCGCATGTCCAGTCCCATTGAGGTGGATGACGCCGTCCTCGACGAGGCGGGCGTCATCATCCCCGATGAGGAGGAGGACGAGGTCGAGCGCTTTCGGGAGTTCCTCGACCAGGTCACCCCCGAGGACTTCGGCGCCGATTCCTAGGCGCGCGCTTCGCGCACCGGCGGGTCGCGTTGACCATGGGGCCGGTGAGCCCTAACGTTGAACTCCGCTCTCCTGGAGGGCGCCCAGTCGTAAAGCCCGGGTATCGCCCGGATCGAGAAGGCGGTGGACAGCGACGATGCGCCTGACCGAAGAGTCCCTACCCC
>CAJBMR010000073.1 GCA_903954205.1 uncultured bacterium
GTGTACGGCGCGGCCGATGAGTTCACCCTTCCGACAGGGACGCGACGTACCCTGGCCGGGTGCCCGATGCCGCCCGCTTGGCCCGCCGCATGGGCCGGATCCTCGCGGAGACGTATCCCGAGGCCGATACAGAGCTCGCCCACACCAGCCCCCTGGAGCTCCTGGTCGCGACCGTCCTGTCGGCACAGAGCACGGACGAGCGCGTCAACTCCGTGACCCCGGCCCTCTTCGCCCGCTATCCGGATGCGGCCGCCTACGCGGCGGCCGACCGCGCCGAACTGGAGTCCCTAATCCAGACGGTCGGGCTCTACCGCTCCAAGGCAGCAAGCATCCAGGGGCTGGCCCAGGCACTCTGCGATCGACATGGAGGCGAGGTGCCCACCACGCTCGAGGAGCTCGTGGCTCTGCCCGGAGTCGGCCGCAAGACGGCGAACGTCGTACTGGGCAATGCCTTTGGTGTCCCCGGCATCGCCGTCGACACACACGTCGGTCGTCTCGCGCGACGCTTCGGCTGGACCGAGGAGTCCGCGCCCGAGAAGGTCGAAGAAGACCTCATGCAACTCTTCCCACCATCGGAATGGACCGACCTATCGCACCGGATGATCCTGCACGGTCGGCGCGTCTGCCACGCCCGCAAGCCGGCCTGCGACGCGTGCCCGCTGGCGTCGCTGTGCCCGTCGTCCACGCTGCCGCCGGCCACATCGGCCACGCGCAGCGCGCCCCCTCGTGAGGAGGCTCGCTCGTGATCCCGCGCGACCCCGCCATGGGCCTGGCCCTCCCGGGCGTGGATCTGCCCGAATGGCTGCGTCCGGTCGCCGATGCTGCTGGCGGAGTCAAGGGTTCTGACCTCACCCGCTTCCTGCCGCCGCCTGCCGGCGGCCGCGCATCGGCCGTGCTCATGCTTCTAGGCGAGGGTGACGAAGGTCCCGACATCCTTCTCATCGAGCGCGCACATGACATGCGTTCGCACGCGGGTCAGCCGGCCTTCCCCGGCGGCGCGCTTGAGTCCGGTGACTCCGGGCCTGTCGAGGCTGCCCTGCGCGAAGCCCAGGAGGAGACGGCGCTCGACCCCGCGGGAGTGGTGCCCTTTGCACTTCTCCCCGATCTCTGGGTCCCGGTGAGCGACTTCATCGTGACTCCCGTACTCGCCTGGTGGCAGGAGCCGTCCCCGGTGCGCGTGGCTGATCCCACTGAGGTTGCGAGCGTCCATCGAGTGCCGATCGAGCAGCTCACCGATCCCGCGCGACGCATGCGTGTGCGACACCCCTCCGGTTACGTGGGCTTGGGATTCGATGTCGCGGGCTTGCTCGTGTGGGGTTTCACCGCCGGCCTCATCAGCGGCCTGCTCGATCTCTCCGGATGGAGTCGGCCGTGGGACGCCGAACGCATCGTCGATCTACCCACCGATGAGGACCTCGCGTGAACGTGGTCGACGCGATCGTGCTTGCCGCGATCGTCGTCTTCGCCTGGACCGGTTGGCGCCAGGGCTTCGTCGCCGGGCTCCTGTCCTTCGCTGGATTCCTCATCGGGGCACTCTCCGCGGCCCTGCTCCTGCCGCGCATCTTCGAGAGCGTGCAACTGCCCGGAGCGGTCGGACCCCTGTTGCTCGCCACAGCGATCCTGGCCGCGGCGCTCATAGGGCAGACCCTCACCTCCTTCCTTGGCAGGCGCCTGCGCTCCGCAATGACGGGGCGGGGCGTGCAAGTCGTCGATAGTGCCGCCGGCGCTGCGCTCAATGTGGCTGCCCTCGCCGTCGTTCTCTGGATCATCGCGACCGCCGTGGGTCTCGTGCCGACCCTTTCCGTCGCACGTGAGGTCCGCTCATCGCTGGTGCTGCGCACTCTCGACTCCGCCGTGCCCGACCGTGCCCGCGATCTCTTCTCGGGTCTTCGCGACGCCGTTGACGCCTCGGGTCTGCCGCGGGTCTTCTCCGGTTTCGGCCAGTACGCCGGCCCTCAGGTGCCGGCGCCCAATGAGCGGTTGCTGCGCGATCCGGCCGTGCGCGCCGCCTGGCCGTCACTCGTGAAGGTCACCGCGGTCGCGTGCGACGCGGTTGTCACCGGATCAGGCTTCGCCTACGCACCGGGACGCATCCTCACGAATGCCCATGTCGTGGCCGGATCGGAGCGACCCAGCGTGCGCATCCCCGGCGATCCCGCGAGTTACGAGGCAACCGTCGTGGCTCTTGACTCGCGGCTCGACCTCGCTGTGCTGTGGGTCGACGGACTCCCGGCCCCCTCATTGGCTTTTGCCGAGCGACCGGCACGGACGGGGGATGGCGCGGTCGTCGCAGGCTTCCCCGGAGGTGGCGATCTCGCGGCGGGAGCGGCACGCATCCGTGACCGCATCGATGCGCGCGGGGAAGACGTCTACGGCCGCTCAGGTGTTGTGCGCGATGTCTACTCCTTCCGCGGCACGGTGGTGCCCGGCAACTCCGGGGGGCCGCTCCTGGCACCCAACGGTCGTGTCTACGGAGTCGTCTTTGCCGCCGGCATCGGCGAGGAGGAGACCGGCTATGCCATTACCGCCGAGCAGGCGGCTCCTCTCGCACAGGTAGGTGCGCTCGCCGTGGACCCGGTGGACACCGGCCGCTGTCGCTAAGGCTCCGACGTCGAAGCGGCAACCCTCTCGCCGAGTGGTCAGTTGTTGAGTGCGTTCGTCGGCGTGTCGCCGCAACAACTGACCACTCGGGGAAGTCGGGGGGCAGATGTCAGGGCGTGTGGGTCAGTGTCTCGATGAGTTCCGCCGTCGCCTCGTCCACCGGACCGGCGTACGTCGAGACGCTCGCCTGCCCTCGCGCGATGAGGCGCTCGGCACCCACGGAATTGCCCCGGGCCGCGTGAGTGACGCCGGCAGCGGCCTGTGCCAGCCCCTGCCAGAGCGGGCGCTCCTCGTCAGGGCAGCAGCGCCAGCGCATCTCCAGCACCTCATGTGCGTGGAAGGGCAGCCCACGCTCGACGAAGTCGCGCGCCTCGGCCACGGCGTCCGCCGATGAGATGCTCTCGCGCTGCTCGACACCGGGGAAGCCCACGGCGTCCCAGGCGAGCGGGCGACCGAGCTGGTCGCGTGGGCGTTCATTCACGGGGCAGGGCGGCAAGCCACTTGAGCACGAGGTCGTCGAAGAGGTCCGGCGCCTCCTCGTGCGGGAAGTGACCGACCGAATCGACCACGCAGAACTCATACGGCGCCTGCACCCATTCGCCGGACCCTTCAGCGCTGCGCAAGAGCACGGAGGGGTCCTCGGCACCGTGAATATGCAGGACGGGTACGTCGATGGGAGTCTCCATGCGCTTGGAGTAGCGGACACCATCGGTGCGCACGAGAGAGCGCAGCGCCCAGCGGTGATACTCCACCGCGCA
>CAJBMR010000074.1 GCA_903954205.1 uncultured bacterium
CGCGTGAACGTCACTACCCGGCGTGGGCCCTCCTGCTGCCCCACTGGCCTGGGGGCACCCATCGACCGCGAAGCAGCCGAGGAGCTCGCCTCACTGCTCAAGGCCGTCGCCGATGCGACCCGCCTGCAGATCCTTGCGCTGCTGCGCTCGAGCCCGGAATGCGCTGCCTGCGTCTGCGACATCGCTGATGAGATCGGTGTAAGCCAGCCGACCGTGAGTCACCACCTGCGCATCCTCGCCGAGGCAGGGATCGTGGAATCCGAGAAGCGCGGCTACTGGACGTGGTACTCCCTCACGCGCACACGCCTCGCCGAGCTGAGCGCCGTACTCACCTAGCGGCTCAGGAGTAGTCTCGGGCGGTGTCGAGGCGCACGAGCACTCCCGCGTGGCTGCTTCTGGCGACGCTCGCACTCGTCGCGCTCAACCTGCGTGCAGTACTCACTGCGATTCCACCCCTCACCCTTGAGATCCAGCAGGTCACCGGCTGGAACGACACGACGATGGGTTTCCTCACGACCCTGCCGGTGATCGTGATGGGTCTTGCCGCACTCATCGTGCCCTGGCTGGCCCAGCGGCTCGGCCGACCGCAGACCGTGTGGCTCGCACTCGGCATCCTTATCCTCGCGAGCGCGGGGCGGCTCGCCGCAGGCGTCCCGATCGTCCTCTTCATCACCGCATTCCTCGGCGGCCTCGGCATCGCGCTCGCCTCCGGGCTCGTGCCGGCCATCGTGCGCGAGGACCTCCCGCGATCCACCGGTGCGGCCACTGGACTGTGGACAGCATCGATGTTCACCGGGGCCGCGCTCGCCGCAGCCCTCACCGTGCCCATCGCTATGGCCACGGAAAGCTGGCAGTGGGGCCTCGCCATCTGGGCACTCCCTGCGATCGCCGCCTTCCTGCTCTGGACGTTCGTCGAATCGCCCTACCGCCGACACGCAAGCGATCGCACCGTCGGGGCGATCTCGCTGCGCGCACTCCCCTGGCGGCAGCCGCTCGCCTGGGCCTTGACGGCGTACCTCGCCATCAACTCCCTCGTCTTCTACACCGCGCTCGCATGGATCGCCCCGTCACTCGATGAGCGCGGCTGGACAAGCGAGGAGGGTGGCCTGCTCTTCGGACTCTTCACCGCATCGCAAATCGTGGCGGCTCTCCTCATGCCCTGGCTCGCACAGCGGCTGCCCGGTCGTCGGCTCGTGTGGGCGGCCACGGTCGTCGTGACGACGCTCTGCCTGCTGAGCCTTGCCTACACGCCAGGCTTCCTCACGTTCCTTGTGCTGTTCTTCTTCGGCTTCACCAATGCCGGCGGCTTCACCATCGGCCTGTCGATGCTGAGCGAGTTCTCTCCCGACGCTCCGTCAGCGGCCCGCCTCACGGCCATGGCCTTCTCCATCACCTATCTCCTCGCCGCTATCGGACCGACGATCGCGGGAGCGCTGCTCGATGCCGCGGGTTCCTGGACGCTCGTGTACGTCGTGCTAGCCATCGTCGCCCTCGCGCAAATCCCGGTCCTCCTGCCCTTGCGCAAGGGCACCGTTATTCGCGCCTAAGCGGCACCTAGTCGACGAGCAGGCGCGTGACTGAGTCCGCGAGCGCGTGCGGCACCGCAGCAGGCTCCGCTGAGGGCTGCATCACGTGGCTGAGCACCGCGCGCACGAGGAGATCGACGGTGACGTCCAGCCGTCCATCGTTCACTCCCGGATAGGCGGCCAGGCGATCACGCACACGCTCACGAGCGACCGCGATCACGACGTCGGCGCGCGTGGTGAGGAGGGGAAGCAACTCGGTCTCCGCGCCGTGGGTCGCCGTCACGATGGCGCGGAGCAGGGGGTTGGTGCGCGCGAGATCCAGCACGCGACCAATAGCGGCCTCGGTGCCCTCACGGATGTCATGAGGGTGCGCCGCGAATCCGGCATCGACCTCGTCGAGGAAGGCCCCTAACTCACGCAGCACCATGGCTTCGGCCAGGCGATCGCGCGAGCCCCACTCGTTGTAGACGGTTTGGCGACTGACGCCCACGCGCTCCGCGACCCCCGCCATCGTCACGCTCGACCAACCGACCTCTGTGGTCATCTCTGCGGCAGCAGCCAGGATGCGCTCACCCGTGGCCATATCCACGACGGTCACGATCACTCCGCGTGCGATACGAGGAAGTCCACCTTCTCGCGCACGCCGCAGTCGGGGCAGCACCAGGAGTCCGGAATCGAAGCGAAGGGCGTGCCCGCGGGGAAGCCCTCGCGCGCATCCCCCCGGCGCTCGTCGTAGGAGTAGCCGCAGCCCGGGCACGTGGCGACGATCGTGCCCCCGGTGAGCACCGCCACGGAGCCCGGCAGGGTCTCGACGACGACCGCTTCCGCTCGCGCGGGGGTCGGCGGGAATCTGCGTAGGGTGCGCTCGCGCTTAGCCGGCTGGATGTTGGCTAGGGACATGTCGCCGTCGTAGTGCGCAGCGACGCGCGGATCCATCACGCGATTCCACAGCGGCGGCACGAGTGCGAGAAGGATCATGCCGGCGTACCCGGTAGGCAGTGCGGGAGCACCCTTCTCATCGCGCAGTGCCTGGTAGCGGCGCGTGGGATGCGCGTGATGGTCGCTGTGGCGCTGCAGGTGATAGAGCAGGACATTGGTCGCGATGTTGTTGGAGTTCCAGCTATGCCGGGGCTCCACTCGCTCGTGGCGCTCCTTGCCGGGCACGCCCACGATCTGGCGCAGCAGTCCGTAGTGCTCGAGGTAGTTGACCGCCTCGAGCAGGGTGAATCCCACGAGGGCCTGGACCACCAGGTAGGGCAAGATCACTGGCCCGAGCCACAGGATCATGACCGTCCACAGCACGGCAGACATGAGCAGGGCGTTGAGGACGTCGTTGCCGATGCGCCAGGGATGCTGGCCGCGACGGGAGTAGCGGCGCGATTCCAGGCGCCAGGCGCTCATGAAGGAGCCCGACACCGACCGAGGCCAGAAGCGATAAAAGCTTTCTCCCACACGCGAGCTCGCCGGGTCGGCGGGTGTGGCGACCCGCACATGGTGGCCGCGATTGTGCTCGATGTAGAAGTGGCCGTAGAAGGTCTGGGCCAGCGCGATCTTGGACAGCCAGCGCTCGACGCTCTCCTTCTTGTGTCCCAACTCGTGCGCGGTGTTGATGCCGAGGCCGCCGATGAAGCCCACGGTCACCGCGAGCCCCACGCGATCAAGGGTGCTGAGATCCGCCGTCGCGATGTACCAGAAGGCGAAGGCGAATCCGGCGTACTGCAGCGGCAGGAATAGATACGTGAGCCAGCGGTAGTAGCGATCCTGCTCCAACGACTTGATCACGTCGTCGGGCGGATTGGAGGGATCGAGTCCCGCGGTCCAGTCGATGAGAGGGACGAGGCCGAGGATGACGATGGGGCCGAGCCACAGCCAGACACCCCAGCCGGTGACCGAGTTGAGGACCACCGCGAGGAAGGGCACCAGCGGCATGGTGAGCCCGAAGACCCACAGGTAGCGCTTGCCGTCTCGCCAGGTCGCGGTCGCCGTCTCCTCCATGGTTTACAGAAGATAGCCCTATGTAAACCACCCCGTCAAGGATCCGCTTCATGGGGGCGAAATGCCGCTACCTACGCTGCCGCCATGGAGACCCAGGCCGTGACCGACAACGCCTTCGCCCAGATCCCGGAGATCTCCCTGAGCACCTGCTCGCCGCAGGATGTCGTGCGGGCGCTTCACGAGGTGGGCTTCTTCGTGCTCGTCGACCACGGCGTCGACCAGGGACTCATCGATGGCTACTTCGCCGCTCTGAAGGCGTTCTTCGCTCTCCCCCAAGACACCAAGGCCCTCATGGCCAAGTCCGCGTCGCGGCACTTCCGTGGGTGGGAGGGCATCGGCGCGGAGCTGACAAACAACCGCGTGGACTATCGGGAGCAAATCGACCTGTCGACCGAGCATCCCGCCCGCCAGCCCGACGTCATCCCTGCCTACCTTCGCCTCGACGGACCTAACCAGTGGCTTCCTGAGGATGTCCTGCCCGGCTTCCGCTCGATCGTCATGGACTACTTCGCCGCGCTCGGCGCGCTGGCCGATCGACTCATGGGGATCATCGCCGTCGGGCTGGGCAGGCATGAGGACACTTTCGCTCGGCGATTCGGCGAGGCGCCGTTGAGCTTCATGAAGTTGATCTCATACCCGCCCTCTCCACCAGGCGAGGCTGGAGTGAACGGCCACCATGACGCAGGATTCCTCACGCTGCTCATGCAGCATGGCGTCGGCGGCCTGCAGGTCGAGAACCCGCACGGCAAGTGGATTGACGTGCCGCCCCGTGACGATGCGTTCGTGGTCAACATCGGCGAGATGCTCCAGTCCATGACCGGCAACTACCTCGTAGCCACGAACCACAGGGTCATCTCTGCGTCGCAGCGCTACTCCTCCGCGTACTTCCACGGCCCCGATCTCCGGGCGAGCCTGGAGCCCCTCGAACTCGACGAGGAGTTCACCTCTGCCGTCGAACTCAGCCCACGTCACCGGGATGCGGGATTCATGGCCAGCCGGGATCAGCTCCTCAGCGGAGAGGAAGGCCTCGCTGGCGCGCCCGTGCCCGTCTTCGGCGAGCAGATGTGGAACTACTACGTGCGTAGCTACCCCGACCTGGTGCGCACGCACTACCCCGACGTCACAACCGCTACAGATAGCGGACGATGACCATCGCAGCGAGGATCGCGATGATGAGAATGGTGCCCCAGATATCGGCGCCGATGCGCAGGAGGTAGAGCGCCCGGTCGTGGGCACGCGGCGAAAGCCCGAACGTGTTGTCAGACAGGTTGACCCGGAGCAGGCTCGCAAAGACCGTCGTCGTGGTCGCCGTGATGAGCAGGCACCAGGGGCACATGGCCCCGATGACGAAGTAGGCCTGGAGGAAGAGCCAGTAGGCGAAGCCGAGCCCGACGGCGTAGACCGCCATGGCTGAATTCATGAACCACCGGGGGAAGCGCACCCCTCCCAGGCCGGCGACCGCGATGGTGATGACGACAGGCTCCGCGATGAGGCCGAGGAAGGCATTGGGGAAACCGAGCAGGTTGGCCTGCCACGTGATCCCCACCTTTGCGCAGGAGATCGTCTCGGAGATGTTGCACGACAGCCCGGCATTGGGGTCGGCTGCGAGGACGACCGCGTCGATCGAGAGCACCAGCGAGGCAGCGAGCCCAAGGAAGCTCGAGATGAGCATCTCCAGGTATGCACCGCGGTGCCGACCCCTGGCGGGAAGTGCCTCGTCTGCCCCTGCGGAAGCCACAGCCTCGGTGGTCACGGACCCTCCCTTTCGCCGCCTGACCCTAGCGAAGGTGACGCGCGCACCTTCGATCCGGTTCCGCGTGTTAGGGCCCGTCAGATGACGGCGTCGAGGAACTTCTTGGTCTCCGCGCGCTCGGGGGCGCTGAACATCTGCTCCGGCGTGCCCTGCTCGAGGATGACCCCGTCGTGGAAGAAGCACATCCGGTTGGCCACCTCGCGAGCGAAGCCCATCTCATGGGTCACGACGACCATGGTGGTCGCATGGGCCTCGGCGAGACGCTTCATCACCGCGAGGACCTCGTGGATGAGCTCCGGATCGAGAGCCGAGGTCGGCTCGTCGAAGAGCATGACCTCGGGCCGCATTGCCAGGGCGCGCGCGATGGCCACGCGCTGCTGCTGCCCGCCGGAGAGTCGGATCGGATGCTGGTCAGCCTTGTCGTCCAGGCCGACATCAGCAAGCAACTGAAGGGCGCGCTCGCGCACCTCATCTGCGGGCTCACCCTTGACGCGCAGCGGCCCCTCCATGACGTTGGCGAGCACGGTCATCTGCGGGAAGAGGTTGAACTGCTGGAAGACCATCCCGCAGTGCGTGCGCAGGCGTCGGATCTCCTTACGGCGATGACGCGTGGGCAGCCCCGCCGAGACGGCGATGCCGGCCACTTCGACCGAGCCCTGATCGGGGTCCTCCAGGAAGTTGATGCACCGCAGGAAGGTGCTCTTGCCCGATCCCGATCGGCCGAAGACCACGACA
>CAJBMR010000075.1 GCA_903954205.1 uncultured bacterium
CGATCCCCCTCATGTGGTACGCCGCCGCAGCAAACCGGCTGCCCCTGGCCACTCTCGGCGTGTTGCAATACTCCACGCCCACCGTGATCTTCATCCTGGGCATCACGGTCTTCGGGGATGCCGTCAACACGGGCGAGTGGATTGGTTTCACCCTCATCTGGGTCGCCCTGGCGATCTTCTCCACCGACGCGATACGGCGATCCCGCCATCCGAGCCGAGTGGATGCCCTTGAGGTCCCCGAGCCGACTTAGCCTTCCCCGTTTTTGCCAGTTATCGGGACTTTTCCGAGCATGGAAGTCCCGATAACTGGCAAAAACCGGGCCTAGATGCCGGCGCGCCGCGCCTTGTCGAGGATTTTGACACGTCCGCTCGCGCCGAGCAACTGTCCGAGAGCGGTGATGTCCGCCTTGATGGTGGCGACGCTATAGCCGAGCTCCTCGGCGATCTCGCGGTTGCTCCTCTCGTCGCGCATGAGCACGAGCACTTCGCGCTGGCGGGCCGTGATCTCGAGAGGCACGACTTCGGTGAGATTGGAGTTTGCCGTGCCACGCAGCGCGGAGGAGGCGAGGACCCACATGACAGTGGCGCTGAGGAGCCCGTCGAGCATGGCGCGCAGATGCCAGGTGTGCTCGACCGGATCGGAGAATCCGAGGACGACGAAACCAACGGGTGCACCGCGATGACGCAGGGGCAGGAAGGCCATCTCCCCCGAGGTCGGGAAGCTGCGGAAGAACGGCGCCGCCAGTGGGTAGGTATCGGCGACCTGCTCCCGGGTCAACCACTTCTCGGTGCCGATCCGGAAGGTCTCCGCACCGGGCAGGTGCATATCTGCGGTCACTCGGGCGTAGACGGCGTTCTCGCGTCGACCCATGCCGTAGGAGGCCACGAGATCGAGGGTGTGACCATCGGGGCGCGCGGCGTAGACGAGGGCAAGATCGGCCCCGAAGGGGGCGAAAAGACCCCGGCAGATGGCGAATCCCACCGCATCACCGTCGGGGATGTCGCTCAGCATCCACAGATAGGAGATGAGTGGTGTGCCATCCAGCGCGAAGTCCTCGGGGCGAGCGATGTCTCCCAGTCGTGCTTCATCCGCGCCCACACTGATCACTCGGACCCGGCGGGGTGACTCGGCTGCAGATGCGGGGCTGCGTCGACTCATCTGCTTCCCCTCCCTTCGCGCGCGGGCTATAGCCGGGATATAGACCGGCTGAATGCACATGTGCGCATCGCCGACGCGATAAATCTATGACGTCTGCCAGTCGCGGGGGTGGCGGAATGGAATTCGGCTTGCCGTCCCGAACCGTTGGGGGGATGCGGTAGCGGGACGGCAAGCCGAGTGCAGTCCCTGCGTCGCCAATCGGTCATTTAGGACTGAATCGGACACGGATCTGCTGCACGACCCGGTCCCTTCCCTAGGCTGGCGCTATGACGTCCGCATCGGGACTCCCCGCCACGCATGCTCCCGACCCCTACTCCACTCCCGAACGCCGCGCCCTGCGCACCCTGGTCGCCGACTTCACGGCCCGGGAGATCGCCCCGCACCTGCCCGACTGGGAGCAGGCCGGTGAGTTGCCCCGGGATCTGCTTCGCAAGGCCGCGGCGGCGGGCATCCTCGGGATCGGCCTGCCCGAAGGGGTCGGAGGATCGGGTGGCGACCTCATCGACGTGGTCGTGATGACCGAGGCCCTCCTTGAGGCCGGTGGCAGCGGTGGGGTGGTCGCGGGCCTCTTCAGCCACGGCATCGCGCTGCCCCATGTGGTCGACGAGGCAGATCGGCGGCGTGAGCGCGGTGACGCAGCGGGGGCAGACGACCTCGTCGAGCGCATCGTCGCTCCTGTGCTGCGCGGCGAGGCCATCGCCAGCCTCGCGGTCACCGAGCCCGACGGCGGCTCCGATGTCGCGCACCTACGCACGCGGGCTACCCGCGTGAATGCTGGCTGGCAGGTCTCTGGGGCCAAGGTATACATCACCTCGGGTGTTCGCGCCGACGTGGTCGTGGCCGCCGTGCGCACCGGCACTCCCGAGGATGGTGCTGCGGGCATCTCCCTCGCCCTGCTCGATCCGAGGGCGCAGGGTTACGCCGCCCCCCGGGCCTTGGAGAAGATGGGCTGGTGGTGCAGTGACACCGCCGAGCTCGCCTTCGACGCAGTGCACGTGCCGGAGGGCGATGTCCTGGGTGAGGGCATGGGGTTCGCCTCCCTCGCGCGGCACTTCGTCTCCGAGCGCATCAGCCTCGCGGTGACGGCGTACTCCACCGCCCAGCGCGCCCTCGACCTCACCGTGGACTGGGCCCGCAAGCGCGAGACATTCGGCCGACCGCTCGTGTCTCGACAGGTCGTGCGACACACCCTCGTCGAGATGGCACGCCAGGTCGACGTAGCTCGGGTCTACACGCGTGATGTCGCGCGCCGCTATGCCGAAGGTGAAGACGTCGTCCTCCCCGCGGTGCAGGCCAAGAAGACCGCCGTGGCCGCATGCGAGTACGTCGTAGACCGCGCTGTGCAGTTCCACGGAGGGATGGGCTACATGCGCGAGAGCGAGGTGGAGCGGCACTACCGAGATGCTCGCGTGCTGGGCATCGGCGGCGGCGCCACCGA
>CAJBMR010000076.1 GCA_903954205.1 uncultured bacterium
CGAGATCGGCCTGGGCGTCAAGGACAGCGAGCCACAGGCGTCGCTCCGCGGCGATCCGGTGCTCCGGTGCCCAGAGCGCTGCCATCGCCGGGGAGGCATAGCGCTGGGCGAGCACGTCGGGGATCACGAGTCACATCCTCCCAGACGCGCGATGGCCCGGCGGCGAGACTTGCTCCCTACGCGCCAGCCGGCGCTCTACGGTCGGAAAGTGCCACCGGGTGACACTTTCCGACCGTAGAACGCCTAGAGCCCACCTGCGATATCGCTGCGGTGATGGGATCCGGGCAGGTCGATGAGGGCTACGGCGGCGTAGGCCCGCTCACGGGCCTCGGCGAGCGTCGAGGCGCGCCCCACGACGGAGAGCACGCGGCCCCCGCTGGCGACGACCTCTCCCCCGTTTTCGCCAGTTAGCGCGACTTCGGAGCCGTCAGAAGTCCCTCTAAGTGGCAAAAACCGGGTGCCGGCGTGGAGGACATCGACGCCGTCGAGCCCATCCGCCTCCGCCAGGCCGGTGATCACGCCACCGGTGACCGGCGAGTCGGGGTAGCCCTCGGCCGCGATGACGACGCACACCGCTGCGTCATCGCTCCATGCGGGCTCGGCGACGTCCGCGAGCGTGCCCGTCGCGGCGCCCATGAGGAGATCGGCCAGCGGGGAGTCGAGGCGCGCGAGCACGACCTGGGTCTCGGGATCGCCGAAGCGCGCATTGAACTCCACGACACGCATGCCCTTCGACGTGAGTGCGAGCCCGGCGTAGAGCAGGCCGGCAAAGGGAGTGCCGCGACGGCGCATCTCGTCGACCGTCGGCTGCAGCACCGTGCGCATCGTCTCGTCGACAAGGTCGTCGGGTGCCCACGGGAGCGGTGAGTAGGCGCCCATGCCACCGGTGTTGGGGCCCGCATCACCGTCGCCCACGCGCTTGAAGTCCTGCGCGGGGCGCAGGGGCACGACCGTCACGCCATCGGTGATGGCGAAGAGCGAGACCTCCGGGCCGTCGAGGTACTCCTCGACGACAACCGCCGACCCCGCATCAAGACAGGCGCGCGCGTGGTCGAGTGCTGCAGCGCGATCCTCGGTGACCACGACGCCCTTGCCGGCGGCCAGGCCGTCGTCTTTCACGACGTACGGCGCTCCGAGCTCGTCGAGGCCTGCCTCGACTTCGGCGACCGAGCCACACACGGCGGGTCGCGCGGTCGGCACGTCCGCGGCTGCCATGACCTCCTTGGCGAAGGCCTTGCTCCCCTCGAGGCGAGCAGCATCCGCGCTCGGACCGAAGCAGGCGATCCCGCGCGCCCGCACCGCATCGGCGACACCGGCGACCAGGGGCGCCTCAGGCCCAATGATGACGAGGTCCGCGCCGAGGGAGACGGCAAGATCCGCGACCGCCTCGCCGTCGAGCGCATCCACCGGATGGACGTGTGCGTCCTGTGCGATGCCGGCATTGCCCGGGGCGACATGCACCTCGTTTACCTGCGGGTCACGTCGCAGGGCACGCACGAGGGCGTGCTCGCGGGCACCGGATCCGACGACCAAGGTGATCACAAGGCGCGAGCCTAGTCGTGCCTGTTCAGAGCACGGGTGTGTGCGACGTACGATGACCACGTGATGCGGGTGTGGCACGGGGGGATTCTGGCCGTCACCGCCACATTCCTTGCCGGATGCGGGCTCCTGCCCTTCGGTGCGTCCTCCCCCAGCCCCACTCCCAGCCCCACCGAGACGATGCCGGCAGCGGCATGTGCCGCGGGCGACTCCGTCACTCCGCCCGACATCTCCGACTTCAGCGTCGATGGCGTGCCCGCGGAGCAGCGCACCGTGCCGCTGGTCGTGCCCTACAACGGTCTCGCGGGCGGCACACCCGAGCGCCCCATGGCGATGCGCCTCGAGGTCGTCACCTCCACCAGCGGATCCCCCGTCCGCTTCCGCGCGACCGGAGGCCTCCTGCTCGAGTCGCTCGTCGAGGATCCGCTAGGAGAGCCCGAGGTCACCGTCTTCAGCGAGAGCGGCGTCGAGCGCTGCACGGCATCGGTCTACCTCTTCGCCACGACGGTAGGCGAGGCCAATGTCTACGTCGAGGGGCTCAACTCCACGACGACACTCATCCCCGTCGTCACGGCACGCGAAGCAGCACGCAATGTCTCCCTCACGGTGACGGAAAGCACGGTGGACGCGGGCGAGAGCTTCGAGGCCCTGGTCGGCGTCACCGACGTCTTCGGCAATCCGATCGAGAATGCGTCGGTCGACCTGTCACTCCCGCCCAAGGGCGCCGGCCGCTTCGTCACCGGAGCCAACACCTTCACGGTCC
>CAJBMR010000077.1 GCA_903954205.1 uncultured bacterium
CGCCGCCATGTCGCCACGCTTCTTGGAGCCGTTGGCCTTGATGGCGAAGATGAGCGCCGGAATCCCCAGCGGCCAGGCGCAGAAGATGATCGTCAGGATCGACGGGATCAGCCAGTCGAAGACCGGAGCCTGGCCCGACGCCGTGGCTGTCGGTGTGGCCGACGGCGCGGCCGGATAGGCGGGAGGGGGTTCCGGCATCGCCCCCGGCTTAGGCCTCGTCTCCTTCGTCCACGAGTCGCCCGTCCAGTAGCGCTGCAGGTGGTCGGTGAAGGGGTCGTCGTACCACCCGGCGGGCATGGGCGCGGGCGTGGTCACGTCATCAGCCTAGGAGAAGAGGGCGCTGTAGCCGTTGAGGGCCGGCTGCCCCCCGAGGTGGGCGAAGAGGACCGTCGAGGAGGGATCGATCTCGCGGGTCTCCACCATGTGGATGAGCGCCGCCATGGACTTGCCCTCATAGACCGGGTCGGTGACCATGCCTTCCGTGCGCGCGGCGCGCTTCATCGCCGCGATGGTCGTCTCATCGGGGATGCCATAGATGCCCGCGTGGAAGCGCTCGTCGAGTTCGATATCCGCCTCGGTGATCGATCGATTGAGGCCTATCTTGCGCGCGGTGTCATCAGCGATGCGCGCGATCTGAGCCTTGGTCTCGGCGGGCTTGGCCGAGCCGTCCACGCCCAGGATGCGGCGCGGACGCGCACCCTCCTGCTCGAGCACGGAGAAGCCCGCCACCATGCCTGCCTGGGTCGAACCGGTCACGGAGTTGACGATGATCGTGTCGAAGAAGACGCCGAGCTCGGCCTCTTGCTCCGCAAGCTCATAGGCCCATCGTGCAAATCCCATACCCCCGAGCGGATGGTCGGAAGCGCCCGCGGGGATCGCGTAGGGCTTGCCGCCCGATGCGACGATCTCGGCGATGGCCTGCTCCCAGCTCTCCTTGAAGCCGATGCCGAACTCCGCCTTGACCAGGCGTACGTCGGCGCCCGCAAGACGGCTGATGAGGATGTTGCCGACCTTGTCGTAGACCGAGTCGGGCCAGTCCACCCAGCTCTCCTGGATGAGGACGCACTTCATGCCAGCGCGTGCAGACACCGCCGCGACCTGGCGCGTGTGGTTGGACTGCACGCCGCCGATCGAGACGAGGGTGTCGCACCCCTGCGCGAGAGCATCGGCGACGAGGTACTCGAGCTTGCGCGTCTTGTTGCCTCCGTAGGCTATGCCGGAGTTGCAGTCCTCGCGCTTGGCCCAGACCGCAGCGCCGCCGAGATCGGCCGTGAGCCGCTCGAGCGGGTGGACCGGTGAGGGGCCGAAGAGCAGGGGGTAGGCCGGGTAGTCGAGCAGGCTGGGCATCGCTCTCCTGGTGGGGGGATGTGGAGTCGTGCGCTTGCGTGAGAGCGACCCTACCCAGCGTTGGGATGACCTAGGGTCGGGGCATGTCGCTCGTGCTCGCCGCGAAGCGCGTCGTCGATGCCGACGGCGAGCGGCCTGATGCCTGGGTGCGGGTCGAGGGCGACGCGATCGTGGAGATCGGTACGGGTACACCCCCCGGAGAGGCTATTCGCGCCGACACCCTGATGCCCGGCTTCGTGGACCTCCACTGCCACGGCGGCGGAGGCGCCTCCTTCACCTCCGCCGACGCTGACGAAATCGCCGCAGCCGCGGCCACGCACCGCGCCCACGGCACGACGACGATGCACGCGAGCCTCGTCTCGGCGGAGTACGACGACCTGGTCCGCCAGGTGCGCGCGCTCATCCCCTTCGTCGACGACGGCACGCTGCGCGGCATCCACCTCGAGGGGCCGTGGATCTCCCGCGCCCACTGCGGGGCCCACGACCCGGCAGCGCTGCGCTTGCCCGACCCCGACGAGGTGGCGCGCATCCTCGATGTGGGCGAGGGGCGCATCCGGATGGTGACTCTTGCCCCCGAGCTTCCGGGTGCCCTGGATTCGATCCGCATCATCGTCGATCGCGGTGCCCTTGCCGCGATCGGTCATACTGCAGCGGACGGCGATACCGCGCGCGCTGCCGTCGATGCCGGTGCCACCGTGGCCACCCACCTCTTCAACGCCATGCCGCCCCTGCTTCACCGAGACGCCGGGCCCGTCGGCGTCCTCCTCGCCGACCCGCGTGTGACCTGCGAGGTCATCGGAGACGGCGTACATCTCGAGCCTGACGTCGTCGCACTCGCCCTTTCGGCGTCGGAGGGTCGCGGTGCGCTCGTCACCGATGCGATGTCGGCCGCTGGCGCGGGTGACGGCGACTATCGGATCGGGAGCCTCGATGTCGTGGTGCGCGATGGCGTTGCGCGCCTGCGCGATGGCGGAAGTCTCGCCGGCAGCACGCTGCTGATGGACTCCGCGCTCCGGCGTGCGGTGCGTCTCGCGGACCGCACCCTCGCCCAGGCGAGCAGGGCTGCGTCCCTGGCCCCGGCAATAGCCATGGGCCAGTCTGATCGCGGTCGGCTCACGGTGGGCCAACGTGCCGACGTTGTGGCACTGGATGCGGATCTCCGCGTGATGCGTGTCCTGCGCGGCGGGCAGTGGGCGTGATCACGCTTGCCTAGCGCCCGTAAACGACGTTAAGGAGCCCGTTAGCGTCGTTTACGGGCGCAATTCAGGCCGGTCAGGCGTCGGGATCGGCTACGACGCCGATCTCACCGGGAGGTGGCACCGCGTGCTCCACGCGCAACGCGGCTCCCATGGCTCCGCCGAGGTCGCCGAGCGCAGCGCTGAGCACCTGCGGTGCCTTCTCAGGGAGGATGAGGTGCGGGAGCATCGCCTCGCGGATGCGGTCGGCAAACGGTGCACCCAGCCGCGTGCCGAGCCCGCCGCCGATGACCACGGCCTCGACGTCCAGGAGGTTGACGGCGCTCGCTGTCGCGAGACCCAGTGCCCAGATCGCTCGGTCGATGAGGTGGACCGCAAGATGGTCGTGCTTCTCCAGAGCCTTGGCCCAGACGCCACTCGACATCCGGGTGCGGCCCTTCTTTTCCATGATCTTGATGAGGTCGCTGTGCTTGCCATGAGCGATGCGTCGGCGTGCCTCGGCCTCCATCGCGGCTCGGCCGGCGTATGCCTCGAGGCATCCCTTGCGTCCGCAGGGGCAGGGTGCACCATCGGGTTCCACCACCATGTGGCCGACCTCACCGGCAGCTCCCCTGCCGAGCCACAGCTCATCGTGGATCACGATGCCGCCGCCCACGCCCGTGCCGCAGAAGATGCCGAGCATCGAGGAGTACGGGCGCCCCGCTCCGAGGCGCGACTCGGCCATGACACCCACCTGCACGTCATTGGCAAGCTCGATGGGTACGCCGAGTGCCGCGCGCAAGGGTGCGGAGACCTCGATGGTGCCGAGCCAATCCGGGAGATTGCCCGCGTGACTCACCGTGCCGGCATCGTGATCGATCTGACCGGGGGAGCCGACGCCGACGCCGACGAGCAGAGCTGAGTCGACACCCCCGTCGGCCATGGCCTGACGCACCGAGTCGACCATTGCTTCGAGGACGCCGGCAGGCCCCCTGTCCTGAGGCGTGGCCAGGCGGCACTGTCCCAGGACGACACCCTCCGGATCCACGATGACCGTCTGGATCTTGGTGCCCCCGAGGTCCACCCCTGCACGCAGCATCAGCGCGTCTCCCTCTCCTCGGGTGCGGGCCAGTGCCCGCTGTTCTCCCAGTAGTCCTGGATTGACTCCAGCTCACGGCCCTTCGTCTCCGGCGCGAGGCGCCAGACGAAGACCCAGGCAAGCATGGCGAGGATAGCGAAGATCCCGAAGGACCACGCCCCGCCGACCGTGTTGAGCACCGTGAGGAAGAACTGGACGATGATGATATTGGCGAACAGGTCCGAGCCCAGCATGGCGCTGGAGCCGTAGCCCCGAAGCCTTGCGGGGAAACTCTCACTTGAATAGATCCACACGAGGGCGCCGAATCCGAAGACGAAGCCGATATTGATGCCGGCCAGCCCGAGAAAGCCCAGGACAACCTGTGCAGTGGAGAAGGAGTCTCCCTGCTGGGTCGCGAAAGTCACCACCATGACGAGCTGCGACACGATCATGATGGTGATGCCGGTGAGCAGGATCGGTCTGCGGCCCCAGCGATCCACGACACTCATCGAGGCGAGTACGGCGACGAGGGCGATGCACTGCACCAGCATCGCCATGAGGATCGACTGCGTCTTGGTCGTGATCCCCATAGCTTCGAAGATCCGCGGTCCGTAGGCGACGGTCGCGTTGATGCCGGTGATCTGGATGAAGAAGCCGAGTCCGACGACGAAGAGGGTGGCGCGCAGGTAGGGCCTGCGAAGCATCTCTCGCACGCGACCGCGACCCTCGGTTGCACACTTTGCCTGGATGCTGGCCAGAACCGAGTCCACGTCCTCGGCTGCAGTGGTCCGGCTCAGGGACACCCGGGCTTCGTCGATGCGCCCCCTGAGCACGAGGTAGCGGGCGGTTTCGGGCAGGCGCAGCAGCGTGGGGATGAGGAGTATCGCCGGAAGTGCTGCGAGCCCGAGCATCACGCGCCAACTGAGGGACTCGGTGACAGTGCTCAGCGCAAGTGCGGCGAGATACCCAAGGATGATGCCGACCACTGCGGCTACCTGGTAGGCGACGAGGGTCGCTCCCCGGATGCGCGCGGGCACTGACTCCGCCACGAAGATCGGGACGGCGACGAGCGAGATGCCGATCATGATGCCGAGGAGCAGGCGCGCCACCCCGAGCATCAAGGGCGAAACAGCAAGCGCACTCGCGAGACAGAAGACGACGTACCCGCAAGCGACGATAACGATGGTGGGCTTGCGACCAAGACGATTGATGATGAATCCACCGGCCAGGACGCCGAGGAGCTCACCGTAGACCGTCGCGGTCACGATGGTCTCAACGGCTCCCTCGTTGCTCCGCAGGTCGAAGTAGTCCTGGAAGTACAGCTGGGCGCCCGCGACGTTGGAGCTGTCGTAGCCGTAGATGACCCCGAGAGTGGCCGCGCTGAGGGCAACGATCCACGCAGAGCGCGGGATGCGACTCGCCGCGTTCATGACACCTCCCCCCGGGGAGGCTAGTGAGGGTGACCCCCGGGTGTGACGCTTCGGTGAACTTGCCACGGGTCTGTCCCGCGAGCCCTAGGGTCCCTGATCGTGAACCAGCGCAAAGCGTCGACGGGGATTCTTGCCCTGGGCTCCCTGGGCGTTGTGTTCGGCGACATCGGCACGAGCCCGCTCTACGCGTTCGGCGAGATCTTCCTTGGAGCCCACGACATCCCTGTGACGACGGATCGGGTGCTCGGTGCTCTCTCGCTCGTCTTCTGGACCCTGACGGTGATCGTCTCCCTGAAGTACGTCCTCATCGTGATGCGCGCGGACAACGAGGGCGAGGGCGGCATCATGTCGCTCGCATCGCTTGCCACAGCCGTCGTGCGGCGGGCCAGGTCGGCGACGATCATCATGGTCTTCGGAGTCCTTGGTGCGGCCCTGTTCTATGGCGATGGCGTGATCACGCCCGCGATCTCGGTGCTTTCGGCTGTCGAAGGGCTCGAGCTCGTGGCACCCGGGCTGCAGGCCTTCGTTGTACCCATCGCACTCGTCCTGCTGGTGGGACTCTTTGCCATCCAGCGTTTCGGCACCCATCGCGTCGGCGCGATCTTCGGGCCGATCATGCTGGTCTGGTTCGCTGTTATCGGCGTCCTGGGACTGCTGAGCGTCGTCCAATCGCCCGAAGTCTTCGCCTCCCTGTCGCCCACGTACGCCGTGAACTTCATGATGAGCGACCCCTGGACTGCGTTCCTGGCACTCGGATCCGTCGTCCTGTGCGTGACGGGGGCCGAGGCGCTCTACGCCGACATGGGGCAGTTCGGCCGGCGCCCTATCCGCCTGTCCTGGTTTGTGATCGCCTCGCCCGCGCTCTACCTCAACTATCTGGGTCAGGGTGCCCTGGTCCTGCGCGATCCGTCTGCAGTCGACAACCCCTTCTACCTGCTGGTCCCTGCGGCACTTCAATTGCCGATGGTCCTGCTGGCGACGGCTGCCACGCTCATCGCAGCGCAGGCCGTGATCTCGGGGGCCTTCTCCATGACCCAGCAGGCCATCCGCCTGGGTTACCTTCCACGGATGACCGTCGTGCACACCTCGGCCACGGAGCGGGGCCAGGTGTACGTGCCTTTCGTCAATTGGCTCCTCGCCGTCGCCGTCATCGGACTGGTCGTGGGCTTCCAGAGTTCGTCCAACTTGGCGTCGGCGTACGGCATCGCTGTCACAGGCACCTTCGTCATCACCACATGTCTGATTGCGGTGGTCGCGCGCCGCCGGTGGCGCCTACCCTTGTGGATCGTCGTGCCTGGGCTGGTGATCTTCCTGGTCATCGACGGGTCGTTCTTCGCTGCGAACCTGACCAAGTTCGATCACGGTGGTTGGTTCCCTCTCGCCGCCGCCACGGTGATCTTCGTGGCGCTCGCCAGCTGGCGCGTGGGCCTGACAAGCCTGGGTCGAGTGCTCGACGATCGAGTCCTTCCCCTTGCGGACATCACCACCGTCCTCGACGCGCCGGGAGTGGTGCGCACCGAGGGCACCACGGTCTACATCACGAGCGAAGAGGGAGTGCCGTACGCGCTCATCCGGCAGACTCGCCTGCTCGGCGTGGTGTCCTCCAGCATTGTCATCCTGCGCATGCGGACAGCGGAAACGCCCTGGGTGGATCCGCCGGATCGTCTCACGGTGAGCGAAGTTGCTGACGGTGTGCTCGATGCGGTCCTTCTGAGCGGCTACATGGAGCGCGCGGATCCTGCCGCGACGGTCGAGCTGATCGCCTCACGCTACCCGCAGGTCGATGCGCTCCATTGCCGCTACACCTTCTACACGGTGCACAGCGAGGTAGCCGCTACGGGGCCGGTGCGCTGGTTGTCAGCCGAGATCTTCGCCTTCATGCAGCGCAATGCCACGTGTGAGCAGAGGTATTACAACCTGCCACCGGAGCGCGTCATGGAACTCGGACGCGTCGTAGCCCTTTAGGAGGCTGCCGGGCTTGCGCTTTCCCCGCTGGGGGCGACTGAGTCGCTCGATGGCGCGGCGCTCGGCGAGCAGCCCGGGCCGCTGGGTGACGGCGACGGTGCAGCGAGCGCCGTATCGACCTCCGACTGCGGAGCGATGGAGGTGTACGCCGCACCGAGCACGGTGTCGATCGTCGCGTCCTTGCGACCGTCGTCGACGAGTTCAGCGCCGGGAATGTAGAAGGACATGAGGCGCGCGGCCTGCTCGCCTGAGGGACCGTGGCGGATCTCCGCGACGGTGGTGATGGTCTTGGCGAGAGGGTCGTTGTCGATCACCCCGATGAGGAAGCCACGCACCTGGAGTTCCTCAGCGGTCGAGGCTGCCAAGCCCGCTCGATCGGTTGCGTTGTAGACGTTGGAGGTCACCTGAGCGGGACTGGGCAGGCCGGCCCCGGGAGTGACGGTCACGGTGACACAGGGCTGGGGCTCGGGCACGGCACTCGTGGCGGAGCCGTCTGTGGGGGTGGATGTGCCACCGGCGTCCGATGAGCCGGAACCTTGGATGATGCGCGACAGGCCGTAGCCGGCGCCGAAGAGGATGACCATGCCAATGGCCACGAGGACGACTGCGATCACGGGGCTCTGCTTGCGCCGATGACGGGCGCTGGGCCGGGGGCCGCCGCTGGGAACGCTCATCGAGCCTTTCCTCCTGAGTTCGACGCCGCGAGACGCGTCGATGCGACCCGCGCGGTCTCATCAGTCTAGGTTGCGTCGAGCCCGGAGTCGTGGCGCGACGCGTGCATGACCCAACCGTGATCTTGAGGTCTTCCGGGTGTGATTGATCATCCGGATTCGGCCTGCGGATGGGCTTGGGTACCCTCGGCGGCGGAGGATTCGCCTAGTGGCCTAGGGCGCACGCTTGGAAAGCGTGTTGGGAGCAATCCCTCAGGGGTTCAAATCCCCTATCCTCCGCGCTCCGCGAAGCCCGGGCGGTCTCCCCGCCCGGGCTTCGCGCATCCGGCGCCCCGACCGCTCGTCGTACACTCGTCCCGACCCCCCGCGTGGCGTCACCCCGCTGAATCCCCCAGGGCCGGAAGGCAGCAAGGGCA
>CAJBMR010000078.1 GCA_903954205.1 uncultured bacterium
CGCGCAGGGCATCGCCGTTGGACGCATCCGCGTCCTGAGCGCCCGCTATGCGGGCGACCCCGGCGGCCCCGAGGACGGCGGCTCCCGTGATGAGAGCGCGGCGACCGAGGGCGGGGTCGTGGGCTGGTGAGTCTGGGGACATGGGGACCTCCTCCGGGGGGTAGACGGGGCAAGTGTGCGGCGTCGCCACGTGCTTGTCCCGAGATGCGGTGAATTTCCCCGATTTCTTAGGGCTTCTGGACCTCGCTGGGTGCTTACGGCCATGGAATTGGCAGGCATCAGCCAGGTGGCCATGTCATCATCGGCCCACCATCAGAGGAGGCAGCATGCGCGCCACATCCAAGTTCATCATCGCGATCGGCGCCGCCACGCTTGTCACGGTGGCCACGTCCGTGGGAGCCAGTGCAGCTCCCATCCAGCCTCGTATTTCGACCGACGGGCTGTCGGAGATCAACCTGCCCCCCGACCTCATCAGTTCCTTCGCGGCAGACGGAGTCACCATGAGCGCCGCCGCGGGGGCCAAGGCCAGCACCAACGGCTCCACCGGCTACACCACGGTGAAGTTCCCCGTGACCAAGCCGGTGAAGAATGGTGTGATCAGCAACCGCGGCACACTCGTCTTCACCAGCTCGATCACCACGGTGAAGTTGACGCTGAGCAATCCCACGATCAACTTCGACGGGGGCACGGCCTCCACGGGCACCATGGGCGGAATCCTCAGGGGACTGCCCGCATCAATGGAGCCCTACTCGTCGCAGATCAACGGCACCTACCAGGCTCCCTTCGACCTTGCCGACCTCACGGTCACGATCAAGAAGGGCCAGGTCACCAAGAAGGGCCGCGGCTACGTCCGCAAGGACGTCATCACCGTCACGGGTGCACTGTCGTTCACCGACAGCGCCGCCAGCGCCAACATCTTCAACACGGCCCTGGTGGGACCCACCCGGCCACCGCTGGTGTCACCGGGTGAGGCACTCGGCACCATGGCCAGCATGTTTTCGGTCACGGTCCCCTGCACCACGCCCAAGAGCTGCCAGGGCTGGACGCCCGAGCCGGAGTAGACCTACCGGCGGGGCAGGGTCACGCGCACGAGGAGGCCGCCCTCCGGCGCGTCGCCCAGCGTGACGGTGCCCCGGGCATCAGCCACCGCCGAGGCCACGATCGACAGGCCCAGGCCGGAGCCCGGAATCGCGCGGGCATCGGGCGTGCGGTGGAAGCGATCGAAGACGGTCGCCCTCTCGGACTCGGGGATGCCCGGCCCGCCGTCACGCACCTCGATGACCGCCTCGTCCTTGCTCGCGCGCACCTCCGCGACGATGGCGGCGGGCGCAGGGGCGAACTTCGCGGCGTTGTCGAGCAGGTTGCCGACGATCTCGGCCATGCCCACCGGATCCACCCGCAGCATCACCGGCTCGCGGGGCACCTCGACCGTCACCACGCGCTGCGTGCGGCGCGTGAGGCGCTCCGCTGCCGCCGTGACGGCACCGCGGATGTCGAGCTCCACCACCTCACGGATCGGCTCATCGCGCGCCGCGAGTGCCAGCAACTCCTCCACGAGACGGCCAAGCTCATCCAGCTCCGCCTGCGCTGCCGTGAGTGACTCCTGGGTGGTGGAATCCGTCGCCGTGCGCGCCGCGAACTGCACATTGGCGCGCAGCGCCGCGAGCGGAGTGCGCAACTCATGGCCGGCGTCCTGCACGAGTTGCTCCTGCTGCTCCTGTGAGCGGCGCAG
>CAJBMR010000079.1 GCA_903954205.1 uncultured bacterium
GACCAGGGCATCGTGCACGTCGTGGGCCCACAGCTCGGCCTCACCCAGCCGGGCATGACGGTCGTCTGCGGCGATTCACACACCTCGACCCACGGCGCCTTCGGTGCGCTCGCCTTCGGCATCGGCACGAGCGAGGTGGAGCACGTGCTCGCCACGCAGACGCTGCCGCTCAAGCCCTTCAAGACGATGGCGATCACCGTCAACGGCCCGCTGCCCGAGGGCGTGACCGCCAAGGACCTCATCCTCGCCGTGATTGCGCGCATCGGCACCGGTGGCGGCCAGGGTTATGTCCTCGAGTACCGCGGCGAGGGAGTGCGGGGTCTGTCTATGGAAGGACGCATGACCCTGTGCAATATGTCGATCGAGGCGGGTGCGCGCGCGGGCATGGTGGCGCCCGACGAGACGACCTTCACCTACCTCCAGGGCCGCCCGCATGCGCCCCAGGGTGCCGATTGGGATACGGCCGTCGCCTACTGGCAGACCCTGCGGACCGATGACGACGCCACCTTCGACGCCGAGGTCGTCATCGAGGCCAGTGAGCTCAGTCCCTTCGTCACCTGGGGCACCAACCCCGGCCAGGGAGTGCCCCTCGCCGGCTCCGTGCCCTCCCCGGAGGACGCGGCCGACGAGGTGGAGCGGGTCGCCATCGAGCGCGCGCTCGAATACATGGACCTCGCGCCGGGCACCCCGATTCGTGAGATCCCCGTCGACACCGTCTTCGTCGGCTCATGCACCAACGGCCGCATCGAGGACCTGCGCGCCGTCGCGTCGATCCTCGAGGGACGCAAGGTCGCTGACGGCGTACGCATGCTGGTCGTGCCGGGCTCGGTCAAGGTGCGACTGCAGGCGATGTCCGAGGGACTCGACAAGGTCTTCGTCGACGCCGGAGCGGAGTGGCGCGAGGCAGGCTGCTCAATGTGCCTGGCGATGAATCCCGACAAGCTCACCCCGGGCGAGCGCAGTGCGTCGACCTCCAACCGCAACTTCGAAGGTCGCCAGGGCCCCGGCGGACGCACCCACCTGGTGTCGCCGCAGGTTGCGGCGGCGACCGCGGTCACGGGCCACTTCGCCTCACCTGCCGACCTGGCCTGATCCGACCGACCCCGCTGAGCGAGGAGCCACATGGACGCCTTCACCGTGCACACGGGCACTGCTGCACCGCTGCGTCGCAGCAATGTCGACACCGACCAGATCATTCCGGCCGAGTACCTCAAGCGGATTACGCGGCATGGGTTCGAAGACGGTCTCTTCAGTGCATGGAGATCCGATCCCGACTTCGTGCTCAACCGTCCTGAGTACGCCGGTGTCTCCGTGCTCGTCGCCGGACCCGACTTCGGCACCGGCTCTTCGCGCGAGCACGCGGTGTGGGCGCTGCAGGACTACGGCTTCAAGGCCGTCATCTCGTCGCGCTTCGCTGACATCTTCCGTGGCAACTCCGGCAAAGCGGGACTGCTCACGGCACTCGTCGACCAGGACACCGTCGAGCAGTTGTGGGCCCTCATTGAGGCGGATCCGACGACGGCGGTCAGCGTCGACCTCGATGCGCAGACCGTGAGCGCAGGTGACCTCGTCGCACCCTTCGACGTAGACCCCTACGTGCGGTGGCGACTGCTGCAGGGCCTCGATGACATCGGCATCACCATGCAGAACGACGATGTCATCGCGACATTCGAGTCGTCGCGGCCGGCCTACGCCCCGACGACCATTAGCTGACCGATGACCGAGGCGGGCAAGCCCGCCGATGGCGCAAAATCCCTGCCGTACTAGGGTGATGTACGTCGCCGGTCGCGGGACCGGCCTACCGACCCGAGGGTCGGTCCGACTTCCCTCCGGAGGGGACTTAAGTGAATAAGCAGGAACTCATCGACTCGGTGTCCACACAGGTTGGACACAGCAAGCGCGATGTCACCAACGTGATCGAGACAGCCCTTGACGAGCTCAAGCGCGCTGTCGCGCGTGGCGAGAAGGTCGCGATCGCCGGCTTCGGCGTCTTCTCGCGTCACGATCGCAAGGCGCGCACCGGCCGCAATCCGCAGACGGGCGAGGCCGTGCAGATCAAGGCCACCAAGCTTCCGAAGTTCCGCCCCGGTGCGGAGTTCAAGGCCGTCGTGAGCGGCGCGAAGAAGGCGGCTCCGGCCAAGAAGGCCCCGGCCAAGAAGGCCCCGGCCAAGAAGGCACCGGCCAAGAAGGCACCGGCCAA
>CAJBMR010000080.1 GCA_903954205.1 uncultured bacterium
GCCGACTACATCCTGCCCTTCGGTCACAGCACCGAGCGCCATGACACCCAGTCCTATGAGCAGTACGCCGGAAAGTGGCTCGGCTTCCGCCAGCCCGTGCGGCGCGTCGCGCTCGAGAAGATGGGCGAGAAGATCAGCGACACCCGCGACACCAATCCCGGTGAGGTCTGGGAAGAGGTGGAGTTCTGGTTCGAGCTGTCCTGGCGCATCGACCCCGACGGATCACTCGGCATCCGCAAGTACTTCGAGGCACCCGGTCGCCCGGGCGACAAGATGACCGTCGACGACTACTACGGCTATGTCTTCGACAATAACGTCCCGGGCCTGCCGGAGAAGGCGGAGGCCGAGGGCCTCACGCCGCTGGAGTACATGCGCAAGTACGGCGCGGTCGAGATCGTCAACGGCCTCTACCGGCAGGACGAGCGCCCGCTCACCCCCGCCGAGCTTGAGGGCGCCGTGCCCGACGCCAACGGCGTTCTGCGCAAGCCGATCACGCCCGAGACGCAGAAGCCGCTCGTCGGCGAGGCCGGTGCGGTCGGAATCGAGTTGGAGGATGGCTCCAAGGTCGCGGGCTGGCTCACGCCGAGCCGCAAGCTCGAGCTCTACTCCCCCGCGATGGCGGAGTTCGGCTGGCCGGAGTACGCCGCCCCGACGTACATCAAGTCGCATGTGCACCACAGCGGGATCGACACCGACAAGGACGAGATCCTGCTCGTGCCGACCTTCCGCCTGCCGACCCTGATCCATACCCGCTCAGGCAACGCGAAGTACCTCAACGAGATCAGCAACAAGCATCCGATGTGGATGAATCCCATCGATGCCGAGCGCCTCGGCGGGCTCAAGACCGGCGACATGGTGCGCGTCACCACGGAGATCGGCCACTTCGTCGCCCGCGTGTGGGTGACCGAGGGCGTGCGCCCCGGCGTGACCGCCCTGTCGCACCACATGGGCCGCTGGCGCACCACCGACGAGGCCGGCAGCCGATGGGTCACCGGCAAGGTCGACGTGGGGCAGCTCCCCGACGGCCGCTGGCGCCTGCGCTACAAGGAGGGCGTCAAGCCCTTCGCGAGCGGCGACGCCGACTCGATGCGCATCACCTGGGAGGACCCGGGCGTGCACCAGAACCTCGCCTTCGCCGTGCACCCGGACACATGGTCCGGCATGCACTGCTGGCATCAAAAGGTCACCATCGAGCGGGCCCACGACGAGGACAAGTACGGCGACGTCGTCGTCGATACCGCCAAGTCACGCGAGATCTATCGCGAGTGGATGGCCAAGACACGTCCAGGCCCAGGCCCGGGTGGCCTACGCCGGCCGATGTTCATGATGCGTCCCGTCATGCCTCAGGTGCAGGCCTACTACGTCGATGGGATGCCGGAGGGCATGACGACGGGCTAGCCCCCTCTCGTCTCCATTCGGACCATCGGGCTGGTCAGTCTCGCCGCACTTCACGCTGACCAAGGAACCAGTCTTCAACCTCTTCAGAGACGACATCTCGAAAACCTGCCAGCACAACGACAATTCTTCCCTGGCTGCCCAACCTGCACATTTCCGAATCCCGAGGAGCATCGACAAAGGCCTGTCACACTGATGGCCTCAGTCTTCGATGAGAGAGGTGCTCCCGATGGCGAAAGCATATGAAGTGTCGCGTCGAGGATTCCTGGTCGGCATGGCCGGAATAGCCGGCACAGCGCTCACGATTGGTGCCGCTGCCCCGGCACTGGGTGCGGAGAGCAAAGATGGGTCGAAGTACACGCCCGAGCAAGCGCTGAAGTGGCTCAAGCAGGGCAATAGGCGCTGGGTGAACGGAAACATTAGGAATGTGGACCACACCCCACCAGATGGCGATACCACCAGGGGTCAGTGGCC
>CAJBMR010000081.1 GCA_903954205.1 uncultured bacterium
CACCTGCCCGGGAGTCGGTGTCACCGGGCTCGTGCTCGGCGGCGGCATCGGCGACAACTCCCGGTGGGCGGGCATGACCTGCGATCACCTCGAATCCACCGAGATCGTCCTTGCCAATGGCGAACTCGTCACCGCGAGCGAGACGGACAACCGCGATCTCTTCTGGGCTTTGCGCGGGGGAGCCGGTGGCAACTTCGGAGTCAACACCCGGCTCACCTTCAGGCTCGTGCGCATCCCGCAGCCCACAATCACGGTCTTCGGCTTCCGCTTCGTGGGCCGTGACGACATGGTCGCCGCGTGGTCGGCCTTCGACCGGCTCATGCTCGAAGCGCCGCCGGAGCTCACCGGCTTCACCGGTGTGACCAATGTGCGCACGATCGGTGGCGACAACGCCACCGTGGGCAGCTTCTCGACCAGCTACCCCGCACTCACCATCGACGGCTGCTACCAGGGCAGTGCCGCTCAGGCGCGTGAAGTGCTCGCACCCATCTTCGATGCGGCGGATCCAGACGACCACGTGATGGGCGAGTTCGACTACTGGAGTGCGCAGATCAATTGGCTTGCCGTGCCCTTCATGCCCAAGCACGGCTTGGCGGAGGCAGCGCGCTTCACGCGCGAGCCCATTCCCACCGACGTACTCGACCAGCTCGTCGACCGCGTGCTCAACGCACCCGGCGGCAGCGAGGAGGCCAATGCCGAGGTGCGTCTCATGTGCTGGAGCGGGGGAGTCGTCAACGATGTCCCCGCCGACGCGACCGCCTATGTCCATCGGTCGAGCAATAACCTCCTGCGCCCGGCGATCTGGTGGCGCGATCAGCCGCAGGCCATGATCGATGACCTGCAGGACTGGCAGCGCGAGACCTTCGCCTACGCCTCGCAGTTCACCGAGCAGGGTTCCTTCGTCAACTGGCCCTACGCCGAGCTCGACGACTGGGCCCGTGCCTACTACGGCGCCAACCTCGATCGCCTCGTCGAGGTCAAGCGGGCCGTGGACCCCGACAATCTCTTCCGCTACGAGCAGAGCATTCCGACGTCCCTGGCCTAGCGGGAGGTCACGGAGCGGGCGTCCACGCGCGCGCTGCGTCCACGGCCATCGGGGCCGCCACGAACCCCCACCCGGTGGCATCATTGGGAACGCCGTTCACGGCGTCCGGCGGTGCTCCGCACTGCAGATCGCCGAGCGGCAGCGCCGTCTCGCGCATGAGTCGCGTGACCTCGTCGGGCTGTCCGACAAGAGCGGGATTGGCCTGCAGCATGAGCGCAGCCACACCCGCGACGAGCGGCGCGGCGTAGGACGTGCCTGAGATCGCCTGATAGGCGCCGTCCATGGTGGCGGTCACCACGTTGTCCCCGGGCGCGACGACATCGGGCGCGATGCGCCCGTCCGTGGCCGGACCGCGCGCCGAGAACTCGGCGAGCTCACCCTCCTGAGTGGTCGCACCGACGCTGAGGAAGGAGTCGCCTTCGCCGGCCGGGCTCGCCGTCTCGCATTCGGGACCGTCGTTGCCTGCGGCGTAGACCTGGAGGATCCCCGAGGCGGCCAATGCCTCGCTCGCGCGCTTCATCGGCTCGTCATCCGCACTGCGCACCCATGAGGAATTGATGATCTGCGGTCGCAGATCCGGGCGTGGATCCCGCTCGTCCAGTGTCGTCGGCGCAAGCATGAACTGCATTGCGTGCACGACCCCTGACAGCGGGCAGCCTCCCTCGCTGCACGCGATGCCGGCAATCCAGTCAGCCCCCGTGGCCACGCCGATCACATCTCCGACGGCGAGGCCCGCCACCGCGGTGCCATGGCCGGCGAGGTCGACCGGCTGCTCGCGGTAGGCACGCAAGGGGCTCCACCAGTCGTAGTTGTGGTCGCCATCGCGCCCGCGGTAGCCATCGACGAGTGACTCGTGCTCAAAGGCCACGCCCGTGTCGATGATCCCGATGGTTACTCCCGCGCCGTCGATGCCCTCGGCATGCACCTCGTTGACCCCGAGTGCATCCACCTCCCAGCCGCCGTCACCGGGCTCGGGGAAGGGAGGGGATGTCGACTCCGGATCATCGATCCCGTCGGGCACATCTTCCTTCCACACCTTCTGCACGCCGGGCAGTTGGGCGAGTTCGTTGCCGAGGTCTTCCGTGCCGGCGAAGACGAGGGAGTTCGAGATCCACAGAGAGACATAGCGCGCGCCGGCTGCTTCCGCGGCTGCGATGGAGTCGGCCTGTGACGCCGCCGCTGTCTCCTGGAGCAGGCGCACGACTTCGCTCCCGCGCTCATCCCAGTCAGCGATCGTCTCCACGCCAGCGAGGTCGGCCTTGTCGGTGAATTGCACGACGAAGAGATCGTCGCCCGGCTGCAGGAAGGCCGACTCGTAGTCGCTGCGCACTCCTGAGTCGATCGATGGAGCCGCCTGCCCGCATGCGGCGAGGAGCGCGCATGTCGCGGCGGCAAGTCCGGCGTAGAGGGGCGTACCTCTCATGCGCTGATGGCTCCCGAGTCATTCGAAGGCAGGCCGCCGCCAGTATCCACGGCGATGCGGGCGACGACACGTGTGCCCACTCCGGATAACGCCGGTGTGCGACTCCAATCGAGGCACACCTGGTCGAGCATGCGCGACCCGAGGCCGCGCGGAGCCTGCTCGATGAGTCCACGACCGTCGTCGACGACGGTGATTTCCACCCGAGAGGGGCCCGACAGGCGCACGCCGACACTGACCGTGCTCGCGCGGCCGTGGCTCACCGCATTGCCGACGCACTCCCGCACGATCTCAATGGCCGTCTCAGAGGACGCGACATCGCCGGCCAACTGCGCGCGTGCGTCACCATCGACGTCGAGGGAGACCTCCGCGAGGCCGGACCACACGGCGATGACGCCGGACATTGCTTGCTCGGGATCGATGGGCGGTGGCTGGAACTCCTCGGTGGCGAGCCGGTTGACTCGCTGGACCGCGGCCATGACTTGTCCGAGCACCTCGTCCATCGCCTGACTATCGGGCTGATGCGCCCACGTCTCGAGGCGCAGTGCCGCGGCGGTGAGCTCCGACTGGACGCCCCCGTGGAGCTCGCGTGCCAGCACGTGCGCTGCTGCCCATGACTCCTGCTGCACACGATGCGATGACCACTCCGCCTGCGTCACCGCCGCTTCGCGTGCACGCTCGGCGATGGCAAAGCGGCGATCCTCCGCGGCGAAGATCGCAGCGCCCAGTGCGGCGAGCGGCGTGAGGATGAAGAGTGTCTGCCCACCCTGGGTCCAGCCGACCAAGAGCGAATCTCCCTCAAGCCAGGACGCGATCATCGGCACGGTCGCGACCGCTACTCCCACGGCGACGTAGGTCAGTGCGGCGGGCAACCAAGACCAAGGGCCGATAAGTCCGGCATGACGCGCGTGCCGCTTGCGGGCGATGTGCAGGATCGCCCAGGCAATGAGCCCGATCGAGGCTGCGCCCATGAGGCCGGGCACGACCCCGAAGATCCGGATGGCGCCCGGGATAGCGGAGGGCGTGATGACCGCGGCGGTGAGCACGGGGTGATAGGGGTCCATGCGTAGGGCGTCCACCGACATCGAGCGCACCCAGCTCTGTGATCGGATCCTGAACGGCGTCCGTGGCGGTTCGACGACTGTGCCCTGCTCGGCGCTGACGAGGGCGTGACTGAGCGGGCGCACGACATCGCTGACGGTGGTGTGCATCACCGTGGCGAGTGACCGCGCGGTGGCCGGGTCCCGCCCTGCCTGCATCGCAGACGTCAGCAGGGTGACGATGGTCGACATCTGGGTGAGCAGGGTGTCGCGGATGCGCTCGCGGGTATGGCGCAGACGCTCTTCGGCGTCGGCACGCTGTGCCCGCGCCACTTCCTGGCGCTCATGCAGATCTGCAAGCGCATCATGATGACGTGTCCACGCGTCGACGATGATGGCGGCGAGGGCAAACCAGCATATGCCGAGCGCGGCTCCACCGGTTACGCGATAGAGCCACTGGTATTCCGCACTCACCCCGAGATTGACGCTGAGTACGGCGATGGTCGCACCGCGCACCACTCCGGCTATGAAGAAGACTCCTAGCGCGGTGGCGGGTCGGGGCTTGCGTGGTCGCTCGGGCAGCAGGACTCGACCGAGCCCGAGGTACACGGCACCGCCCACGGCGGTGCCCGCTAGACCGACGAGGGCCCAGGTGAGCACCGATCCGCCGTTGACCGCCCGATCGAAGACGATCGTGGGGGCCAGCGACGGGATCGTAATGAGGAGCAGCCCGCGCAGCGTGACGGCATAGCGACCGCCGATCCGGTCGAG
>CAJBMR010000082.1 GCA_903954205.1 uncultured bacterium
ACCATCTCGGGCTTGGTGCTGAGCAACTCCTCTTCTAGGCCGACGAGCAGGGCGGCTGTCTGCTGGGCGTGGCTGCCGGAGCCGACACCGAGGTTGATGTCCGGTCGAGGCAGATCCAGCTCGCGGAAGAACACCTCCGACATGCGATCGTCGTAGTGCTGCCCCGTGTGCACGAGGCGCTGGCGCACACCGAGGGCGGCGAGCGCGGCGATCACGGGAGCAGCCTTGGGGAAGTTGGGACGGGCGCCGGTGACGTGCAGCAGGGTCATCGCGGCCTTCCTGTGGCTGGCGCCGCGAGCCGGCTCCCGGGGATCGCGTGCAGTGACGCTCTCGGTCACCGGCGTTAGTATCCCAGACCGTGAGGTGGGCATGAGGGCGCTCGGTGCGGTGCGGCGAGTTCCGCTCGCCGTATCAGGAGCCCTGCGCCGATTCGCCCAGGACCCGGCCCGCGGGCGCGCCGCCCTGGAGCGCGCAATCCCCGGGGTCGGCAGAACCCCACCTGATGACCCCGCCGCGCTCGTCGATCGCGCGATTGCACGCGACCGCTACGCCGATGCATGTGCCGCCCTGGCCATGGTCCCGACCAGCAGCACCGAGCGAGCCTCCTGCGACATCGCTGTCGACGTGCTCGCAGGCCGACTCGGCAATGCGGCCCGTTGCCAACCACAGGATGCGCGCGGTCGTCGAGCCGTGCGGGCGGCCCGACGCCAACTCGCGGTCCTCGGACAACCCATCGTCGGCGGACCTGCCCCCGAGAGCAGACCGGGTGTGCCTCGTGCCGGGGGTCTTGCTCTGCTCCATGTGGTGACCAACTCGCTTCCGCTCACCCAGGCCGGCTCCACGATTCGCACGCAGCGCGTCGCCCGCGCGCAACGCGACCTCGGTTGGGACGCCCGAGTCGTCACACGACTCGGCTACCCCGTCACGCACGGAGACCTGCGCTCGCCGGATCCCCAGGTTGTCGACGGCGTGCCGTACCACCGGCTGCTGCCCTTGGTCATGCCGGCGGATGAGCAACTGCGTGGTGCCTACGCCGCCCATCTGGGCCGGCTGGTCGACGAACTGCGCCCCGATGTCCTCCATGCCGCCTCGGATCACGTCAACGCTGCCGTGGCGCTTGAAGTGGGTCGCGCACGCGGCCTACCGGTGGCCTACGAGGCGCGCACGTTCTTCGAGGACACCTGGCTGGCGCGCCACGGTGGCGAAGACGCTCGCGACACCGACACCTATGCACTGCTCCGTGATCGGCACACCGAAGCGTTGCTAGCGGCGGACGTGGTGACCACCCTCGGGTCGGGCATGCGCGACGCCATCATCTCGCGCGGAGTGCCTGCGGAGCGCGTGTTCGTCGCGCCCAATGCCGTGCCGATGGACTTCCTCGAACCCCGCGACATCACGGCGACACGCGAGCAACTGGGAATCAGTGACGCGCTGTGGGTGGGCAGCGTCGCGACCGTTAACGATGACGAGGGCCTCGACACGCTCATCGACGCCGCCGCGCTCCTTCGAGGCGACGGCCTGGACGTCCGCGTGCTCATCGTGGGCGACGGCCCCGGGCTGGCGGCCCTGCGCCGGCAGGCCGAGCAGAACGGCGTACCCCTGCTCGCGCCCGGGCGAGTCCCCGTCGCCGAGGTGCGGCAGTGGTACGACGCCCTCGACGTCTTCGCCCTGCCCCGGCGCGATACCGCCGTCAATCGTGCCGTGACCGCGCTGAAGCCCCTCGAGGCTCAGGCGCGCGGGATCCCGGTCGTGGGGAGCGACCTCCCGGCGGTGGCCGAGGTGCTCGCCCCGGGCTCGCTGTTCGTGGCGCCGGGAGATGCGGGCGCCCTCGCGGAGGCTCTGCGATCCCTTGGCGACCCCGTCCGCCGGGGTGAGGCGGGTGAGCGTGCCCGGGCATGGGTGGAGGCCACGCGCACGTGGCCTTCCGTCATGGGGGCCTATCGGGCGGCGTACTCTTTCCTCGGCGCCCTCACGGGCTGACCGCCCTGCGGCCACGACGGCTCCGCGGGCCCGAGGCCGAAGCCCGGCAGGGAAGGCGAAGGACGGACATGACGCGCGATCTAGTGGTCATCGGTCTGGGCTATGTGGGCCTTCCGCTGGCACAGGAGGCGAGCCGCGCCGGACTCGCCGTTACCGGCCTCGACGTCTCCGCAGGGGTGGTCGACGGGCTCAATGCCGGGCGCTCGCACGTCGACGATCTCTCCGACGCCGATATCTCCGAGATGCTCGAGCGTGGCTTCACTGCCACCACCGATGCGTCGGTCATTGCCGATGCGCACGCTGTCGTCATTTGCGTGCCGACACCGCTGACTCCCGAAGGCGGCCCTGACCTGGGCGCCGTGCTCGGGGCGACCCGCGCCATCGGCGAGCACCTGCAGCCCGGGCAGCTCATCGTCCTGGAGTCCACCACCTACCCGGGAACAACGGACGACGAAGTGCGACCGGTGCTCGAGGCGGGCGGGCTCGCTGCCGGACGCGACTTCCACCTCGCCTTCAGTCCCGAGCGAATCGACCCGGGCAATCCTGAGTTCGGCATGCGCAACACCCCCAAGGTCGTCGGTGGTCACACCGAGGCGTGCACCGATGCCGCAGCCGACTTCTACTCCCGCTTCGTGGACACCGTCGTGCGCGCGCGCGGCACGCGCGAGGCCGAGATGGCCAAACTCCTCGAAAACACATACCGCCACATCAACATCGCGCTCGTCAACGAGATGGCCCGCTTCTGCTATGAGCTCGACATCGATCTCTGGGATGTCATCGCGGCGGCCAAGAGCAAGCCCTTCGGCTTCCAGGCCTTCTACCCCGGCCCGGGCGTGGGTGGGCACTGCATCCCCATCGACCCCAACTACCTGTCGTACCAGGTGCAGGCGAAGCTCGGGTACCCGTTCCGATTCGTGGAGCTCGCCCAGGAGATCAATGCCGGCATGCCTTCTTACGTCGTACGGCGTATCCAGGACGTCCTCAATGACCAGGGCAAGGCCCTGCGCGGATCGCGCATCCTCCTTCTGGGAGTGACCTACAAGCCGGACATCGCTGACCAGCGCGAATCACCGGCCAAGCCCATCGCCGGGGAGTTGCGCGACAAGGGTGCACAGGTTGAGTTCCACGACCCGCATGTGGTCTCGTGGCGACTGGGTGCGGAGAGTCTCGCTTGTGTCGATGATCTCGACTCGGCCCTTGACGGCGCGGACGTCGTCGTGCTCCTACAGAACCACAGCGACTACGACCTCCCGTCCATCACGGCGCGGGCAGCCTGCCTGTTTGATACCCGTGGGGCCACGAGCGGACCAAAGGTGGTGCGGCTCTGATCCTCGCCGACGGCCGCGAGGTCGACGCCGGGGACCTCGCCCGCGAATCCGGCCTCGTGCCGGTCAACAGTCGTCCCGCCTTCGGTGCATACCTGCGCAGCCTGTGGCAGCGCCGCGCATTCATCTTTGCCTTCGCCAAGGCAAGCGTCGATAAGCAGAACACCAAAAGCAGGCTGGGTCAGTTCTGGCAGGTGATGGATCCCGTCATCACCATGGCGATCTACTGGTTCCTCTTCGGCTTCCTACTCGGGGGCCGCGGCAGCGTCGCCAACTACACGGGCTTCCTCGCAGCAGGCGTTTTCACCTTCGCCATCATCCGTCAGTCGATCACCGTGGGATCCCGCAGTATCTCGGGCAACGAGGGTCTGGTGCGCTCCATTCACTTCCCCCGCGCCGTGCTGCCGATCGCTGTCGTCATCAAGCAGCTGCGCGTCTTCCTCTATGCCCTGCCCATCATGATCGTGATCCTCCTCGTCACCGGTGAGCCGATCACCTGGCAGTGGCTCCTCGCACCTGTCGCCCTCCTGCTCATCCTCATGTTCTCGCTGGGTATGGCGCTGGTCCTGGCACGCATCGTCGCCACGGTGCAGGACGTCTCCGAGGTACTTCCCTACATCCTGCGCATCTGGGGCTACATGTCCGGGGTGATGATCCCGATTGCGGATCG
>CAJBMR010000083.1 GCA_903954205.1 uncultured bacterium
CCTCAATCCCTGGGATGTCGCCGCTGGTGCGCTCATCGCGCGCGAAGCCGGGGCGGTCGTCGTCGGCGACGACGACCCTGTGGAAGCGCCGTTCGTCATGGCGAGCGCCCCCGGCATCGCCGATGAGCTCAGCCGGCTCCTCGTCGAAGCGGAGCAGCGCTAGTCGAGGCGCCGGAGCTCCGCGGCGTACCAGTGGGCATTGCGCACGTAGGTGGTGACGGCGTGCTCGAGCAGAGCAGGATCCGCGCCGTCTTCGATGATGCGCGCTGGCACTCCGCGAGCAAGCGCCCCCGCGGGGACCTCTGTGCCCGGAGCGACGAGCGCCTGGGCGGCGACGAGTGCACCCGCGCCGACGCGCGCGCGGTGGAGCACGGTGGCACCTGAGCCGACGAGGGCACCGTCCTCGATGACGCAGCCCTCGAGGTGGGCCAGGTGGCCGATGGTGCAGCGGTCGCCGATGGTCGTGTGGAGTTCGGCTGTGCAGTGGATGACCGCTCCGTCCTGGATGGAGGTCTGACTCCCGATGGTGATCTGCCCGTGGTCGCCGCGGAGGACCGCGGTGGGCCAGATGGTGGACTCTGCCCCGATGGTCACCTGACCAATGACGATCGCGTCGGGATGCACGAATGCCCGGGGGTCGATGGCGGGCACGAGATCGCCCAGGGCGTAGATCGGCATGGAGCCCTCCCGAGGCTTCGGTGACCACCGGTGACCGCGTCGAGACAATTGTCCCGTGAGTGAGGCGAGGGCTCGTTGCCAGGGGCACTGCACGAGGTCCCAGGACCGTTAGGGCACAATCCTGGGGTTCCTGGCACAATGCCGGGATCGTCATCCACTGACAATCGAGTTGCTGGGGGCACGCGCCGCGATGGCTACCGACTACGACGCACCACGCAAGACGGACGAGGAACTCGCCGAGGACAGCCTCGAGGAGCTCAAGGCCCGTCGGGTGGATAAGGCTGCGTCCACAGTGGACGTCGATGAGGCTGAGCTGGCCGAGACCCTGGAGTTGCCGGGTGCGGACCTCTCCGACGAGAGCCTCACGGTGCGCGTGCTGCCGCGGCAGGCGGACGAGTTCACCTGCAGTTCGTGCTTCCTGGTGCACCACCGGAGCCAGTTGGACCATGAGGGCAAGAACGGCCCGGTCTGCACCGACTGCGCGTGAGCGCTGTCGGAATCAGTTGCGACTGCGCGTGAGCGACTAGTCCTGGTCTTCGGGGACTGAGTCGGATGCCGCGCGATAGATCACGAGCTGGATGACGGCCCCGGTTGTCGCCGTGGCAATGGTCCAGACCAGAGCTCGGGGGAAGCTGACCGCGCGGTCGTTCACATCCGGAGTCTCCCTACCCGTAATAGCGGAGTAGGCGGCGGAGAGAGCGCGATCCACCGCCCACGTCGCCGCGAATGCAACGAATGGGGCAGCGACCTTGAGCACGGGGTGCGCGGACTTCGTCCGCGTCTCGGGAGTCTCCGACATGGGCACAGGCTACCGGCCCGGTGGGGTGTCGTTCGCCGGTTCCGCGGCAACCCGGATCGCCTCCGCCAGACGCTCGGGGTGTCGCGTGGTGAGGACCCACCGCGGATGGGGGTCGCGGTCGTCGGCGAGGTCGACCGTGACCCCGCTGCGGCTTGACCAGGCGCGCAGCACGAGGTAGTCCCGGGGATCACCATGACGCCGCGCCTGGCGCATGGCGTCGGCATCGAGGGTCTGGACTGAACCGATGACGGCGAGGGGGAGCCGTGCGCGTCCGGCCCGCAGGACCGTGTTGTCCACATGGAGGCTTGTGCTCGTGACGAGAAGGACGCCGATCCCGATGATGCTGAGGACCGCACCGACCCCCCAGCCCAGGACGGCTCCGTATGCCGCTGCGTAGGCGATACCCGCGAGGGCGGCGAGGCCGATGACGAGCAGAAACACGAGCGGGGGCGGATAGAGGCGCTCCCGGTAGGTGGGGTGCTGCCCGTCGCTTCCCTCGGACCAGCCGTCGACGCCGGCATTGCTCATGGGCCCAGGGTGTCAGGCCGCGCGGAAAGGCACAGGCATAGGGTCCGGGGGTGACGAACGCTCGATCGCGTCAGCGGAGCCCGCACCCGCCAGAGGGTGCGCCCATTCCCGAGCGCCACGCGCAGGCCCCCCAGCCGGGCGAAGTCGTCGTGAGCCATTACCGCTGGTGTGTCGGTTGCGGCGCCGATCACCCGGCAGGACTGCACCTCCAGGTGGTGGCTGGCGAGGGCATGACGATGGCCAGCACCCTGGAAGTGGGTGATTTTCACCAGGGTGCGCCGGGGCTCGCCCACGGGGGCATCATCTCGACGGCGATGGATGAAGCCATGGGAGCGCTGAATCGGCTGCTCCTCGTGCCGGTCGTGACCGTGCACCTAGAGGTCGACTTCGTACGCCCCGTGCCCGTGGGTGCAACGCTGCATATCCACACGGAGATCGCCGGCCAGGTGGGACGCAAGGTCTATACGTCGGCTCGGGCATCACTGGGATCGTCGGACGGACCCGTCGCCGTGGAGGCGGCTGCGCTGTTCCTCCAGGTGCCGATCGAGCACTTCGTTCAGCATGGCAGCTCCGAGCACATCGAGGCGGCGATCCGGGAGCGCCCGGGAGGCGCGGAGCAATGGCGCCGCGAGGTGAACCCGTGAGTGAGGCGGTCGACGTACTCGTGGTGAGGCTGGATCCCGGTCTGCCGATGCCGTCCTACGCGCTGCCCGGGGACGCGGGCTTCGACATTTGCACGACGATCGACGTCGCGCTCGCACCGGGGGAGCGTGCTGTGGTCCCGACCGGCATCGCCCTCGCCCTGCCCGAGGGCTACGCCGCATTCGTGCATCCACGCAGCGGCCTAGCGGCGCGCCACGGCCTCACGATCGTGAATACGCCGGGGACTATCGATGCCGGCTATCGCGGAGAGGTGCGCGTATGCCTGCTCAATACGGATGCGCGCGAAGCCGTCGAGTTGACCCGTGGGGATCGCATCGCCCAGATCGTCATTCAGCCCGTCGCGCGGGCGATCTTGCACGAGGCCGAGCGGCTGCCGGGTTCGCACCGCGGCGAGGGCGGATATGGCTCGACGGGTACCGTGGGGGCCCGCATCGAGGAGGCGCCATGAGCGAGGAGTCACCACGCAGTGGGCGTGGCCCCTGGGACGTGACAGAGGTCGACGGTCCTGAGGGAAGGCTCGATTTCGGGACGCTGTGGGTCCGCGGCACCGATGGACTCCAGGTCCAGGCGCAGGTCGATGAAGCAACGGGTGCGGTGAATGTCCTGACCTTGAACCTGGGCAAGGGCGGACTTCAACTGCAGGCCTTCGCAGCGCCACGCACCAGTGGACTGTGGGATGAGGTCCGCGGCAAGTTGAAGTCCTCGGTGAATGCACAGGGGGGTGTCATCGAGGAGCAGTCGGGCGAGCACGGCGTCGAACTGCGCGGCAAGGTGCCCGGTCGGGGTGCCCTTCAGCCCGTGCGATTCGTCGGTGTCGAAGGTCCGCGATGGTTCCTGCGCGGACTCTTCCTCGGTGTCGCGGCCGAGCCCGGCGGCTCGCCCGAATTGGAGCAGGTCTTCAGGGACATCGTGGTGGTCCGAGGCGCGGACGCTATGCCCCCGGGTGAGGCGTTGCCCATGCGTCTGCCCACCCAGGCAGAGCCGACGCCTTCCGCTTCGGACGAGACTCCCTAGGCCGCACGCGTCGCCAGCGCCTGCCGGAACAGCCTGATCTCGGGCCGCGCGGCCATGGCGATCGTCGGCCAGCGCAGATGTCGCGCCCACTCGTGCGCGACCGCAGCAGGGTGCAGGGCATCGCCGCGCCAGCCCACGACGGCAACGGGAACGGGGATCGAGGCAAGCTCTGCCGGAGTAGGCCCGCGACCGGTGCTCGCCCGGGTAAGGACGGCTGACAGCGCGGCGTCGGAGTAGTCACGCCAGGCGACACGAAGCAGCTGGACCACATCCGGATATCTGCCATCGGCGGTTAGCCGATTCAGCACGGCGGCCGCGCCGTCCGCCGCGATCTGTTGCGCGGCAATGGCCGTCGCACCCGCGGTCGGCCCGGGCGGGCCCGTCCAGGCCGGGAGCACGCAGACGATCCGGGGAAGTGGTCGATGCGTCGTGCTGGCCCATCGGGCCACGGCGTGCGCTCCCAGGCTGATCCCCACGAGCGAGGTGCAGCCCGGGTGGTTGGCGAGCGTCGCCTCGACGGAAGCGATGACGGCATCGACATCGCCGGACCGATCCTCGATGAGGACGGCGTCGGCCCCGGCGCCCAGGAGTGCCGCGGCGGCACCCCCGGTCGAGCCGGCACCGTGGACGAGGACGGTGGTCACGAAGTCAAGTCTCGTCCACCACCTCCGGGTACCCTGCTGGAGATGCCGGTCGACGTGGCCGGATGCGATCCGAGGAGGCTCGAGTGGCCCGCTGGTGGTCGTCCTGGACACGCAGCCAGGATGAGGTCGAGGCGGGCGAGCTGTCGACTCAGGCGCAGGAGCGCGGTGCCCAGGCGATAGCGGCGTGCCAGCGCGGACAGAGCGTGTCCGTGCACGGGATCATCCGATCGGTCACCCTGCGCCCTCGGGCCACGGCGCCCACATTGGAGGCAGAGGTCTACGACGGCAGCGGTCACATCTCACTCGTGTGGATCGGGCACCGGCGCCTGTCGGGCGTTGATGTCGGCCGCCCCATCTCGGCTCATGGCAGGGTCACCTGTCCGCAGGGCCAGCCGACGATCTTCAACCCCTCGTATCGCCTCTACCCCGAACCGGCGGAGTCGCCCGCATGAACTCGCAATCGCCCGAGGGTCACGACGGAGAAGGCGAAGCGGCGCATGAGCCGCTCATCGAACCGCAATCGCGTGAGGATGTGCGCGAGGAGCGGGTCCTCCTCGACCGCGCATTAGGTGGTTGGCGGGGCATCATCGACAGTGGTGCGCCCACGGTGGTCTTCGTCATCGTCTACGTTGCCACGAGCAACGATCTCCGCATCGCGGTCTGGTCGGCACTTGGCGCCGGCATCGCGATCGCCCTGTGGCGGGTGATTCGCCGCGAGAGCCTGCAGCAGATCGCCGCGGGACTCATCGGCGTGGGCATCTCCGCCTTCGTGGCATCCCGCACCGAGACCGGGGAGGGCTACTTCATCCCCGGGCTGCTTCAGAACATCGGCTACGGCCTGGCGCTCCTCATTTCCATCCTCATCGGATGGCCCCTTATCGGCGTCATCGTGGGTTTCCTCACGGGTCAGGGGACGCGCTGGCGATCCGACCCCGAGCTGCGTCGGATCTATTCGGCCGCGTCCTGGATCTGGGTGGGACTCTTCGGCCTGCGTATCGCCGTACAGGGGCCGCTGTACCTCGCTGGCTGGGTAGGGCCGCTGGGCTTCGCGAAGGTGATCATGGGCGTGCCACTCTTCATCGCCGCCGGCTATTTCACCTACCTGGTGCTGCGGCCGGTCTTCGAGCGACGGCGCCAAGCAGAAGCCGAGCGACGCGCGGAGGAGAGCGGCGGAAAGTCAGAAGACGAGGAACCGAAAGGCTAGGAAGGTCGGCCCGAGTCCGGTGTGTGGGCATGATCGCTCAGCATCGACTGGAGTACCGGCTCCTGCTCTGGTGCGCACACGAAGATCAGTTCATCGCCGATTTCCAGTGAATCGTCAGCGCTGGGAGCAATGACGCGGGGGCCGCGCACGATTGCGGCGAGCGCGGTGTCGGGCGGCCAGGTCATCGATCCCACGCGATGTCCTGCGACGGGGGATCCTGACGACAGCGTGATCTCCACCAGATCGGCCTCGCCCTGACGGAAGGTGAACAGGCGCACGAGGTCGCCTACGCTCACGGCCTCCTCGACGAGGGCGGAGAGCATGCGCGGAGTGGAGACGGCGACGTCGACGCCCCAGGACTCGTTGAACATCCACTCGTTCTTGGGGTGATTGACGCGCGCAACCACGCGCGGCACGCCGAATTCGGTCTTCGCCAACAGGGACACGACCAGGTTGACCTTGTCGTCGCCGGTGGCCGCCACCATCGCCTGGCACTGGGCGAGGTCGGCCTCTTCCAGCGCGGCCAGCTCGCACGCATCAGCCTGGAGCATCTGCGCCCCCTGGACCGCACCCGGGCGTGCGAGGTCGGCGTCACGGTCGATGAGGAGTACCTCATGGCCGAAGCCGATGAGTTCTCGGGCGATCGATCGACCGACCTTGCCCGCTCCTGCAATCGCCACCCTCATGACGATCCCTCCCGCAGGGCAGATAGCGCCGTTCCGCGAGATCCGGCGAGGATCTCCTCCACTCGGGCGGCGTCGTCGGAGGCGACGAGGAAGTGGACGAGATCGCCGTCCTGGAGGACGGTGTCAGCAGCAGGAATCATGCCCGAGCCAAGGCGGTTGACGAAGGCCACGCGCGCGCCCGTCGACA
>CAJBMR010000084.1 GCA_903954205.1 uncultured bacterium
CAGCAGAGCGGGCTGCCACGACTCCATCCCGTCCATGCCCTGCTGCGGGAAAAGGAAATCCTTGGGCGCCGGCTGACCCGACATGCGCGCGACGGGACCGCCCGCATCTATCCACCAGTAAACGATGCCGAAGCTGAGCACGTTGACGATGAGGACCGCGAAGCCGGCAAGGAGCAGGGCTGCGCCTGACTCGGTGAAGCCGTTGACCAGGTTGATGAGCAGCAAGACTGCGTTCATCACGCTTGCGAGCACGAGGAAGACGAGGAAGGCCGTCATGGTCCCTGTGACGAGGCGCTTGCCGTCACCGGCAATGAGGTAGAGGCCGGCGACGATGGGGATGCCGGCGAGCTCGATGAAGGGGACGAGCCAGGTCGGGCCGATCGTGACGACGTCGGGGAGGGGCAGTTGCAGTGCGACGATGACGACGACGATGAAGGCCACCCAGATGAGTGACGCCCGGAAGGAGCGGCGCTGGTCCGGAGTGAGGCCCGAGGTCCCGGGCGGCATCGGCATGAGGCGAACCTAGCGGCTTCGAGGATGCCGCACCGTGCATCCGCGGTAGACACCGGGCTGCCGGGCGAGGACCATGGCCGTCATGCCGAAATGGGCCGTGGCTGCCGGGGCAGTTGCTCTCGTGGTTCTCCTGGTGGCGGCCGGGATCTGGGCGACGCGAGCGGAGAGCGAGCCTGCGGCGGGCCCGAGTGCCTCCGCGACCCAGACCTCGCCCACTCGGCCGCCGACGCCCACCCCGACACCGACTCCGGAGATCATCCTGTGGGCCGGCGAGGTGTGCGCCGCCCGTGACGCACTCATCGCCAGTGTCGTCGACGTCGCGGGCTCGTTGGAATACGACCCCGAGGATCCTGCTTCCATCGGAGAGCAATTCCAGCAGCAGATTCCCGGGCAACTTGATGGCGTCGAGGCTGCTGCCGACGAACTCGGTACCGCGCTCGGTGGGATTCCGATCGATTACGTCGATGCCGCAGTGGCCATTCCGGTCCTTCAAGAGCGCCTCGGCGCCTTGGGTGTGGCCAAAGACGAGGCGATGGGACACATTGACGCGGCTCAAGGAGCAGGGGATCCCGTCTCCGCCGGACTGGAGTGGCTGAGGGCTGCCGCGGCTGCCAAGTCCACCTACGACGCCGGTGTTCTCGTCAAGGATTCCCTGGGCGAACTCGTCGGCTCGGCCGACGGTGACATCCGAGATGCCTTCGCCACCTCGCCGAGGTGCTCCAGTGTGGACTTGGGCTGACCCACCTAGGCTGCCCCTATGTCACTGACGAACGTCCTCGACGAGGGTTCCCTTCGCGTCGTCACCATGGCGCATGCTGAGCGTCGCAATGCCCTCAGCCACACCATGGCCGACGAGCTCACCGCAGCGATCGAGGGAGCGGAGTGTCGAGTCCTGATCCTCCGGGCTGAGCCGGGCGTGAGCACATGGTCGGCGGGGCATGACATCGACGACCTGCCCACCGATGGCCAGGATCCGCTTGCCTGGACCTCGCCTGTCGAGCACCTCGTGCGCGCTGTGCGCGCCGCACCCTTCCCTGTCATCGCCGCTGTCGAGGGCGGCGCCTGGGGAGCGGCGTGCAACCTGGCCTTCGCCTGCGACCTCATCGTGGCCACGCGCGCGGCCACCTTCGCCATCACACCCGCCCGCCTCGGCGTGCCGTATCACACCGACGGTGTCGCGCAGTTCCTCGGAGCGGTGCCACTCAACGTCGCCAAGGAGATGTTCCTTACGGCCCAGCCCCTGGCTGCGGACTCCCCGCAACTCGCAGGGACCGTCACCCGTCTCGCTGATGACAGCGCCTCATTCGAGGCCGCCTGGCGCTCCTTGGCCGAGCGCATCGCCTCCCTGGCGCCCCTGTCGATCCGGGCCATCAAGGCGGAGATGAATGCGCTCACCGATGCACGACCGCTGGAAAGCGGGACCTTCGAGCGACTCACCGCGCTGCGGCGCACGGCCTGGACGAGCGCCGACTACGCCGAGGGGATTGCTGCCTTCCGTGAGCGGCGTGATCCTCGCTTCGCAGGTGAGTGACCCTGCTGGTTGAATGTTGGCCCGATGAGTAGCCCACACAGCACGCACTTCGCGGCGACCAGCCGGAGCCTCTACCCGGTCATCGTCGGTGTCTTCGTCGGCCTGCTGCTCATCTCCAACATCGGTGCCGTGAAGCTCATCGAGTTCGGGCCGATCATCACCGATGGTGGGGTCTTCCTCTTCCCCCTCGTCTACATCGCTGGCGACATCCTGAGCGAGGTCTACGGCTTCAAGGCTGCGCGCAAGGCGATCTTCATCGGCTTCGCGATGTCGATCCTCGCGGCGCTCACCTTCTGGCTCGTGCAGATCTCGCCGCAGGCCGAGGCGTGGGACAACCAGGAGGCATTCGAGTCGGTGCTGGGCTTCGTCCCTCGGATCGTGCTCGCGAGCGTGGCCGGCTACCTCGTGGGACAGCTCCTCAACGCCTGGGTGCTGGTCAAGATCAAGGAGCGCACCCAGGAGAAGGCGCTGTGGCTACGCCTCCTCGGATCCACCGCCGTGGGTGAATTCGCCGACACGATCGTCTTCTGCACCATCGCCTTCTACGGCGTGATCACCGGTGAGGAGTTCCTCATCTACGTCGCGTTCGGCTTCGCCTACAAGACTCTGATCGAGATCGTGCTCCTGCCGCTGTCCTATGCCGTCATCGGCTGGGTCAAGCGGCGTGAGCCGACCTACGCCGATGCGGTGCCCGCGTAGTAGCGCCCGAGGAAGTCCTCGCGCATCGCATCGAAGTCACCGCGCTCGATCGCGGCGCGCATTCCATCGACGAGTCTCACTGTGAAGCGCACGTTGTGAATCGTCGCGAGCGTGGACGCGATCATCTCCTTCGCCTTGAAGGCGTGATGGAGGTAAGCGCGGGTGTAGTGCGTGCAGGTGTAGCAGTCGCACTCGGCGTCGATCGGCTCGAAGGAGCGCTTATGGGCGCTGGTGAGGAGATTGAAGCGCCCCACGGGCGTGTAAACCGCCGAGTTGCGCGCCTCGCGCGAAGGGGAGACGCAGTCGAAGGTGTCGGCTCCCGCGGCTACCCCCGCAAAGAGGTCGCCCGGCTCCCCGATGCCCAGCAGGTGCCGCGGCCTGCCCTCCGGCAGCTCCTCCGTCACCCAGCCGACGATGTCGGAGAGGTTGCGCTTCTCGATTGCACCGCCGATGCCGTAGCCGTCGAAGTGCATGGCACCCAGGTCGCGTGCCGCTGTACGCCGTAGGTCCTCGTACTGCGCACCCTGGATAACTCCGTAGAGCGCCTGGTAGGGCCGATCGGGGGAGCGCAGGCGATCGTGCTCGACGATGCAGCGTTCGGCCCACAGGCGCGTGCGCTCCAGCGACATCACCTGATAGTCACGTGTGTTGTTGAGGGTCGTCAGTTCGTCGAAGGCGAACGCAATGTCTGCGCCGATGGCTGCCTGCACCTGCATCGACACCTCGGGTGTGAAGCGGTGCTCGGAGCCGTCGAGGTGGGAGCGGAAGGTCACGCCATCGTCGTCAACTCGGGCGAGGCGCTCCTTGCCCTCGGCGATGACGTCGTCATCGCGCTGACCGGAATCCATGGCCAGGACCTTCTTGAAGCCAGCGCCCAGGGACAGCACCTGGAAGCCGCCGCTGTCGGTGAAGGTGGGGCCATCCCAGTGCATGAATGCGCCCAGCCCCCCGGCCTCCTCGACGATGGCGGGGCCGGGCTGCAGATAGAGGTGATAGGCGTTGGCGAGGACGGCTTGCGCGCCCAGGTCCCGCACCGTCTCGGGGAGCAGGGCCTTGACTGTCGCCTTTGTGCCGACGGGGATGAAGGCCGGCGTGCGGATCTCTCCGTGCGGCGTACGGATCACACCGGTGCGCGCCGCTCCGCTACGCGCACCGATGGTGAAGCCGAACCCGGTCATGGAGGACAGGATGCCAGGGCCGGGTGCGTGGCCCGACGGGGTCTAGTCTCGCTACGTGAGCCTCATCGAGACGATCGACGGTGTCGATGTCGAGCACCGCGACATCCTCACCAATGGCATTCGCCTGCACTGCGCCCTTGCCGGTCCTGAGGAAGGCCCCCTCGTCATCGCCCTGCACGGATTCCCGGAGTTCTGGCGCGGCATGGCGGGCCCGGTTGTGGCGCTGGCGCGAGCGGGCTTCCGTGTGGTGGCCCCCGACCAGCGGGGCTACGGCACGAGCGAGAAGCCCGAGGGCATCGATGCCTATCGCATCGAGGAGATCAGCGCCGACGCCGCAGGACTTGTAGCAGCACTCGGCCGGGATCGGGCCTTCGTCGTCGGTCACGACTGGGGTGCGGCGGTCGCATGGTGGCTCGGTCTCACCCGGCCCGACCTGGTGGAGAAGCTCGTCGTCGCCAACGTCCCGCATCCGAGCGTCTTCGCTCGCGAGGTCAAGGGCAACAAGAAGCAATTGCGCAAGAGTTGGTACATCTTCGCGATCCAGGCTCCGTGGCTCCCTGAGCGCTTGGCCTTCGGCAAGCGGATGCGTGGTCGCTTCGCGCGCACGATCGCCAAGACCGGCAATCCCGGCTCCTTCGACGCGCGCTATCTCGAGCAGCTTGAGGACGCATGGAGCCATCCGGGCGCGGGCACGGGAATGATGAATTGGTATCGCGCGTCCGTGCGGCGGCGCCCGGAGCGTCTTACTGACAAGCGCGTGCACGTGCCCACGCTCATCATCTGGGGGCGACGCGATGTGGCGCTGAGCGACACGATGGTGGAGCCGAGTGCGGCCCTGTGCGATGACGTCCGCGTGGAGTTCTTCGATGACGCGACCCACTGGGTGCTGCACGACGAACCGGAGCGCACGAGCCGACTCATCGTCGACTTCCTCTCCGCGCCCTAGTCAGCGTGCGGTGGCCCGCTCCTCGAGATAGGCGAGGACAACCGGGTCGATGGCGCCCGGCACGAGCCGCTCCTCGAGGTTCTCCACCCCTGCCGCGTGCTCGAGCGCCCGAGTGAGATCCGGGTCGCCGTAGCCCAGGGTGTCGAGCGCTCGGCGCAACCGGTCGGCTGCCTCGCCCTCCAGGGGCCAGGTCTCGGTGGGCTTGCCGAAGAGCAGGTCGTGGATGCGCAGCAGTCGCCCGAGCTCGACGACAGGATCGGGATGGTCGTCGACGCGCAGGTCGACGGCGATGTCGCTGCCGCCGCCGTAGCCGGCACCCGCTCCACCGACGAGGAGCGCTGCGCTCTGACGGCCGCGGGAGTCGCCGCCGGCGCGGTCGCCGGCAAGGAGTGCCACGTGCAACCGCAGTGCCAGGGGATCCGCAGGATCGCTCGCGAGGAAGGCGCGCTCCATCTCACTCACCACGTCTGCTCCGGTGAGGATGTTGCCCTGGATGGCATAACCCGGACCGATGATGCCCCCCGCCCACGGCAGGCAGTCCTCACCCGTGAAACTCGCGGCGCCACCGCGTCCGTCGATGATCCCGGCTTGCCGCTGCGCGCGGCCATCGTCGGCCAGGACAAGTGCCTCAAGTGCTTCATGTGCGGTGCGCCCCTCGGCGAGCAGCGCGAATCCGTCGGGAAGGTAGCGCAGATTGGCGAAGGACTGCGTGGCGATGGCACCGAGTGGGGCGCGCACTCCCGGAACTACCGCACCCGCGGCGAGGAACTTGCTCGCGACTGCCACACCCCAGCGCTGCCCGTCAGCGCTGCGAGCGACGATGGAGAAGGTCATGGTGCAGAGTAGGCGATCGAGACCGTGGGGGACATGGTGACAGTGCGTGCATCGCGCAGGATGCGCACGCGGTAGATCCCCTCCCCGGCGTCGATTCCCGCGACATGCGTCGGGAGGGTTCCGTCGGTCGGCACACGCGCCGCCTCGAGTGGCACCCACGCGGTGCGGCCCATCACCTCAAGCGACGCGATCATGCGATCCAGACGGACGGCCGGAGTGACGGTGATGGTGCAAGGTATGTCCACACCGACGGGCGCACTAGTCGCCGCGCAGTCGAGCGAGACTGAGTGCTTGAGGGGAGTCCACGTGACCGTCACCGGGGTCGATGCGGCGACGACGCGTCCCTTGGCAGACAGGAGTGCGGCGCGGTACTCCTTGGTGCCCGCACGATTGCTCACGATCATGCCCGTTGCCTTGCCGCGGTCGTCTAGTTTCGCCGGGCGCACGGACGTGAATCCCTGGCGTGAGCGGACCTGCAACACGGCGGTGACCCCAGCGAGTCTCTTCACGGGAGTGGCTGTCACCGCGAATGCCATCGGCACAGCAGTCATGCCCTGCGAGGGCACGCTCACGGTGACATTCCGTTGGATCGGTGGCGGGCGTTCGTCAGCACCGACCGCGGGAGTCGCGGCCAGCGCTCCGGCCAGCACCACGGCGAATCCGCTGACCATCAGCACCGGTCGCAGGATCACCTCAACACTCTAGATGCCGCTCCGCGGAGAGTCGCATCCACGAGGATGTCGGTGTGCCATGCTGCGCGCGTGATCGATCTCACTCGCTCCCTGCGCCACCTCGCCTGGGCTGACGCGCGCCTGTTCGAGGATCTCGCGGCGCTTCCACCCGAGGCGCTTCAGGCGCGCTATGCCCCCGAAGCCTGGACCGTCGGCAATCTCGCAATGCACATTGTGGGCGGAGCGGAGTGGTACGCCTACTGCCTGGATGGCGAGCAGTGGACTGATCTCGCCATCCCCGAGACCGCCGCCGACCTTCGCGCGCTTGCGGCCCGGCTAGCCGATCTCGACGCGATCCTGCTTGCTCAGGCGGCACTTCCCGATGAGACGGTGGACTTCGTCGACGAAGAGGGGCCACGCAGCGCTCAGCGGTCGACGATCCTCTCGCAGGCCTGCCTGCACTCCACCGAGCATCGCGCCCAGATCGCCTGCGCCCTCGAGGTGACCGGCCAGGGTGGAGTCACCCTCGACGACTATGACCTCTGGGCGTTCGAGTCACACGAGCGAAGCGCATAGCCATCCCGCAGCAGGGACACGGGATCGTTGCCGTGGGCTTCCCCGTCAGATCGTTCAGTCCTTTTCCACTGCGTGCTTGATGTCGTCGATGACCTCGTC
>CAJBMR010000085.1 GCA_903954205.1 uncultured bacterium
GGCGCCGTGATCTCCCATGCGCTTCGTGTCTGCGTCCCCTTGAAGAGCAGATGCTCGAGGAAGTGCGCCGCGCCGGTCTGGCGTGGGGTCTCATCGCGAGACCCCACGCCGATCCAGGCTCCAAAGGAGACCGAGCGCACTCCGGGCACGGACTCCGTCACGACACGCAGGCCATTCGGCAGGGTCGTGCGTCGCACGACCGCGCCATCGGCACCCTCGAGGAGGGTGCGCGTGAGGGCCCTGCGCGCCGTCATCCGAGGACTACTCGCTCTCGGACGCTTCGGCGTCGCCACCTTCGACGACGGGGATGAGCGACAGCTTGCCGCGCGGGTCGACCTCCTTGATCTCGACCTGCACCTTGTCACCCACCTTGAGGACCTCTTCGACGTTCTCGAGGCGCTTCTTGCCAGGAGCGAGCTTCTTGACCTCCGAGATGTGCAAGAGGCCGTCGCGACCGGGCATGAGCGAGACGAACGCGCCGAAGTTGGTCGTCTTCACGACCGTGCCGAGGTAGCGCTCGCCAACCTCCGGCATCGTCGGGTTGGCGATGGCATTGATCTTGGCGCGCGCGGCCTCTGCCGCAGCACCGTCCGAGGCGCCGATGAAGATCGTGCCGTCGTCCTCGATCGTGATGTCGGCGCCCGTGTCTTCCTGGATCTGGTTGATGATCTTGCCCTTGGGCCCGATCACCTCGCCGATCTTGTCAACCGGGATGTTGACGGTGATGATCCGCGGCGCGTAGAGAGACATGTCGCCGGGAGCATCGATGGCCTCGGACATGACGTCGAGGATCGTCAGCCGTGCCTCGCGCGCCTGGTCGAGGGCACCGGCCAGCACGGACGCCGGGATGCCATCGAGCTTCGTGTCGAGCTGGAGCGCCGTGACGAAGTCCTTGGTGCCCGCGACCTTGAAGTCCATATCGCCGAAGGCGTCCTCGGCACCGAGGATGTCGGTGATCGCGACGTACTCCGTCTTGCCGTCCACCTCGCCACTGATGAGGCCCATCGCGATTCCAGCGACCGGCGCCTTGAGCGGCACGCCCGCTGCCATGAGTGACATCGTGCTCGCGCACACCGAGCCCATGGAAGTCGAGCCGTTGGAGCCGAGCGCCTCGGACACCTGGCGGATGGCGTAGGGGAACTCCTCGCGCGACGGCAGCACGGGCAGCAGGGCACGCTCGGCGAGCGCACCGTGGCCGATCTCGCGACGCTTCGGAGAACCCACACGACCGGTCTCGCCGGTGGAGTAGGGCGGGAAGTTGTAGTTGTGCATGTAGCGCTTGCGGTTGTCGGGCGACAGGGTGTCAAGCCACTGCTCCATCTTGAGCATGTTGAGCGTGGTCACGCCCAGGATCTGCGTCTCGCCCCGCTCGAAGAGCGCCGAGCCATGCACCCGCGGCAGCACGTCGACCTCTGCTGCGAGCACGCGGATATCGCGAGGACCGCGGCCATCGATGCGGACCTTGTCGCGCAGGACCCGCTCGCGCACGCTGTTCTTCGTCACGCTGCGCATCGCCGCGCTGATCTCCTTCTCGCGACCCTCGAACTGGCCGGACAGGGCGGCCACGACCTCGGCCTTGATGGCATCGAGGGCATCCTCACGCTCGGCCTTGCCGACGATCGTGAGCGCCTTAGCCACCTTGGCGGACGCGAGCTCGGAAACGGCGGCGTAGACGTCGTCGCCGTAGTCAAGGAAGACGGGAAAGTCCCCAACCGGCTTGGCGGCCGCATCGGCCAACGACTGCTGCGCCTCACACAGGGCCCGGATGAAGACCTTCGATGCCTCGAGTCCCTCGGCCACGACCGTCTCCGTCGGAGCCTTCGCTCCGCCGGCGATCATGTCGATCGTGCCGGTGGTGGCCTCGGCCTCCACCATCATGATCGCCACGTCATCACCCACGACACGGCCGGCGACGACCATGTCGAAGACAGCGCGCTCGAGATCGGAGTGACGGGGGAAGGCCACCCACTGGCCGTCGATGAGGGCCACGCGGACGCCGCCGATCGGCCCCGAGAAGGGAAGCCCAGCGATCTGAGTCGACGCCGATGCCGCATTGATCGCGAGAACGTCGTACAGGTCATCGGGGTTGAGCGACAGCACGGTGACGACGATCTGGATCTCGTTGCGCAGGCCCTTGACGAAGGACGGACGCAGAGGACGATCGATGAGCCGGCAGGTGAGGATCGCATCCTCGGTCGGACGACCCTCGCGACGGAAGA
>CAJBMR010000086.1 GCA_903954205.1 uncultured bacterium
CCGTTGACCTTCAACGTGCCGTCGACGGTGCCGTGGACCTTCGCCCAGAAGGGGTTGAAGACCTTGCCGCCCTAGTCGTACTGATAGATAGTCACCGTGACGAGGGAGTTGGCCGGCACCTGAAGGGTCGTCGAGGGCCAGTAGAAGGGCCAGCCCTGGCTCGCATAGAGGGCGTTCACGCCCTCGGTTGGCCCGGGGACGGCGTCGGAGTTGTTGGGGTAGACGTACAGCTCGAGTTTGGCGGCATTGACAGGACCCTCGGGAGTGTCCACGGTCCCCGCCGGCTCCGCGACGAGGAGCGGCGGCTCACCGCCCGTTGCATGCGCGAAGACGGCGACTCCGGCGACCACGCCGGCACCAATCAGCACCGACACGAGCGCCACGAGAAAACGCTTCACGGATTCCTTCCCGGCACAACAAGACGACTGGTGGGCTCAGGGTAGGGGCATACAGGCCCTAGGTCACGCATTCCCGACCGAATCGACCCCAATTCGGCGCAGGTTCGCCCAGAGTTCGCGGTCTATCGTGAAGGGGTGGAGGCGTGGAATCCCGGTGACGACCTGTGGACGGTCGACCTGTTCGTGACGACCAACCTCATTCTCGTCGCAATCCTCTACCTCGTGGGCGTGCGCGTCCTTGCCACCAGGGGCCTCACCTGGTCTGCGTGGCGCACCCTCAGCTTCCTGCTTGCGATGGCCCTGCTGGCCATCGCTTACCTCGGGCCCTTCGAGACCCTGGCGCACACCTACTTCTGGGCGCACATGAGCCAGCACCTCATCGTCATGATGCTTGCCGCGCCGTTCATCGTCCTGTCCTGCCCGGTCGCGCTCACCGTCCTGGCCACCACAGGGCGCACCCGTGGCGCCATCATCCGGGCCCTGCGGTCATCGGTCGGGCTCTTCCTCGTGAACCCGGTCTTCACGTGGCTGCTCTTCGCCACCGTGCTCATCGGCTCGCACGTCACCCCGGTGATGGAGTGGGTCCTCGGTGACCACGACGCCATGTCCTACATCGAGCGCCCCGTCTACCTCATCGCAGCTCTGCTGTTCTACTACCCGCTCATCGGCAACGACATGTGCGCACGCCGGCCGCGGCCCGCAATCCGACTGCTGTCGCTCGGGCTCATGATGATCCCCGAGACCGCACTCGGCGCCGTCATCTTCCTCGCACCCGTCACGCTCTACCCGTCCTACGTCGCAGCGGCGGCAGCTGTCGGTGCCGACCCCCTCGTCGATCAGCAATTGGCGGGCGCGCTTATGTGGGCCATCACCATGGTCATCGACTCCGTATGGATGATGGTGGCCGCAGTGGAGTGGTGGCGATCAGAGGAGCGCCAGACGGCGATCCAGGAGCGCCGCGAGCAGGAGGAGGTGGCTCCATGAGGGCCGTGATGGGCGTGGTGGGCGCCGCGCTGCTCCTCTCCGGTTGCTCGCAGATGTACGCCGCAACGCCCGTCGTCACGATCTCCGCCACCACTGCCGCAAGCGCGGAGTCGATCGGGCTCACCGTCATCCCGCCGGAGGAGCGGCAGCAGACGATCGTCATCGCCGGAGCGACCGCGGACGGGACCGCGCTGTCGACGGCCGAGATGGGCGGCGACATCGTCGTCGTCAACGCGTGGGCATCGTGGTGCCCGCCCTGCATCGAGGAACTCCCACTGCTCGCTTCAGCAGCCGAGGCCTACGCCGATCAGGGCGTGACCTTCCTCGGTCTCAACTCCATGGACGACCCCATCGCATCCGCCAGCCTGCTCGGGTCGAGCCCCTACCGCAGCATCGACGATCGCGACGGCGCGATCATCGCCACGATCCCGGGGGTCCCACCGCGATCACTTCCGAGCACCGTGATCCTCGATCGCCAGGGCCGCATCGCCGTACGCGTCATCGGGCCCGTGAAGCCGGGCCAACTCGAGGGAGTGCTCGAGACACTCCTCGCCGAGCCTGCCTAACTCTCCAGGGCACCCGACATTTCCCTACCGAGTGCGTCGCCGGAGACCCAGGCCGACTGCGTGCGAGGCACACCCGCCCAGCCATCGCCCGCTCGACCGACGACCCCGTCAAAGGCGAAGGCCTCGGGTCGCGCATGCGCGGGGCGCGCGTAGGTCCAGCGCTTCACGGTGAACCATGTCGGCACTGCGCCGCTGAGGTTCCTCATCACCGCCAGCATCGCGGGAGCTGCCGTGACAGGTTCCGCGAGGTGACCCGCAGCAAAAACGGGTGTGGAGTGTGCGACGAGCACGGGCGCGTCGTCACCGCGACGCGATCCGTCGTCGGCAACGAACGACAGCACGGGATCGTCGTTGACGAAGGCGCCGTCGAATTCCCAGGTGCGCTCGGGGTAGACGGCGACGAGCGCCATCACCGGCTCCCACATCGGTGCACTGCTCGCGGCCACGAGTGCGTCCATCTGGGGATCCGGGCCGCACAGCGCCACTGCGCGATAGTCGCGACCAGCGACCCGCACACCGCCTTCGCCGACGTCCACGCTCGTCACATCGATGGGATGGCGGATCTCCACGAGATCGGAGGGGAGCACCGCGGCGAGATCCTCGACCAGACTGCGCAGTCCGCGCGGCGCGGCGTAGCGCACGGGTCCTGACTTCGTGCCGAGCAGCGTGCTGCCGTCTGCGATGTGGAACGTGTCGGTCCAGGGGCGCACGAGTCCGCGATCGATCCAGTCACCGACCACCTCGCCGAAGCCCGCGTCATCGACCGTGAAGTACGACGCGCCAATATCCACCACACGTCCGTCGTACGCCGTGCCGGTGTCGCGGAGGGTCTGCGTCGCGAGACGACCGCCGAGGCGATGGCCGCGATCGAGGACATCGACGGTGAGGCCTGCATCCGCCAGGGCGGTGGCGCAGGCGATGCCGCTGATGCCGCCTCCGATCACCGCGACATCAGCCATCGTCGTCGTCCCTAGCCCCGAAGGCTCGGGTCGCAGTCGTCGATGAAGGCCGCGCAGCGCACGGCTTCGTCCTCTTCGCCTATGGCCTCAGCAGCGCGTTGGAGCGAGATGAGGCAGCGGAGGAACCCGCGGTTGGGCTCATGCGACCACGGCACGGGCCCGTGTCCCTTCCAGCCACTGCGCCGCAGTGCATCGAGGCCGCGGTGATAGCCCACGCGCGCAAACGCATAGGACTCCACAACGCGGCCCTCGTTCCAGGCGGCATCCGACAGCACCGCCCACGCAAGGCTGGACTGCGGGTGACGACGTGCAACGTCGTAGGCGTCAGCCCCGCCCTCGAGCTCAGTGCGCGCAGCGACGTCGTCGGGAAGGAATGTCGGGGGCGGACCCCCGAGGAGGTTCTCGTGCAGGCTCACACCCGAATCCTGCACTACGCCGCTCCTGCGACCACGCAGCGGTCGGTCAGGTGATCGAAGCGGTGTAGATCTCGTCGATCGTCGACTGCAGCGTGGCGGTGAAGTCCGCATCGCTCTGCTGCGCGGAGAGCCCTTCGGAGAGCGCACGCGAGAAGCTCGCGATCATGCCGTGATTGGCTGCGAGCATGTCGCAGGCGTCGTCGCGCGAGTAGCCACCCGAGAGTGCCACCACACGCAGGACCTTCGGATGCCCGATGAACATCGAGTAGAAGTTGTTCTCGCTCGGCAGCGACAGCTTGAACATCACCTGCTGGCCCTCGGGAATGCGATCCAGGCCGGCGAGGAGTGCATCGCGCAGGAGTGCCTCACTCTGCGCCTTGTCCTCGCTCTTGATGTTGACCTCGGGCTCGATGATCGGAACGAGGCCGTGGCCAAGGATCTGCAAGGCGACGTCGAACTGCTGGTCGACGACAGCCTGGACACCCGCGGGGTTGGCGGAGTTGATGACCGAGCGCATCTTGGTGCCGAAGACACCCTTGCTGGCCGCGCGCGCACAGAGGTCATCGAGGTGCGGCATCGGCTTCATCAACTGAGCGCCATCGACCTCATCGGCGAGGCCGAGGTCGACCTTGACGATCGGGACGACGCGCTTGACATCCCACAGGTACGCAGGTGTCGGCTGACCCTCGATGTCGCGGTCCATCGTCATCTCGAAGAGGATCGCTGCGATCACCCTGTCGCCGTTGAACGCCGAGTTGGTGATGATGCGCGAGCGCATCGCGTGCACGAGATCGAACATCTCGGCGTCGCCGGAGTAGGAGCTCTCATCGACCCCGTAGAGCTGGAGCGCCTTGGGGGTGCTGCCGCCGCTCTGGTCGAGTGCGGCGATGAAGCCCTTGCCGGAACCCATCTGGGTGCGCATGTCGGTATTCATGGGGTGATCTCCCGTAGCGAGGTGGAGTCCTCAGCCTATCGGCAAGCGTTTGCAGCCGGAAGGGGGTCGTCAGTCAGAGATCGCGTAGCCGTCCGTCGCCCGCAGGCGCCAGACCGACGGCACGAGCAGCGACCCCGCGATCGCAGCGGCCGCCACGAGCGCGGCGATGAGGAACGCCTCCGAGATGGGGATGAACATGAGGAGCGGCCCGGCCAGGGCGAGGCCGATGGGGCCGAACATCAGTGATCCGAATGCGTCGTACGAGGACACGCGCGACAGCGACTCCGGTGGCACATTGCGCTGGAGTGCGGTGAACCACAGGACGACCATGATCTCCATCGACAGGCCCCACACGGCAGCGGCGAGCATGACCACGGGCAGCGGCGCGGCGAGGGCGAGCGTGAGGAGCCACGCGGGCAGGGTGAAGCAGATCGCCATCCCGAAGGCGACAGGCCGTTGCACCCGCAGTCGCGAAGCCACGACGGCACCGACGAGCAGGCCCGCGGCCATGGCGCCGAGCACGGCCGACCAACCCGTGGGGCCGCCGTAGATGTCGTTGGCCAGCACCGGGCCGAGCACCTCCTCGGCACCGCGCATCACCATGACGATCAAGCTGAATGCGAGAACCACCGCCACGATCCAGCGGTGGCGGATGAAGACCTGCCAGCCATCGATCAGGTCGCGCACGGGTGACTCACCGGAGTCATGCGGCCGAGAGAAGCGGCGAAGGCCGAAGACGAGGATGCCGGCGACGAGGAAGCTCACCGCATCGAGGACGATCGCCCAGCCCGAGCCGATCGTCGCGACGAGCAGGCCGCCTAGGGCGGTGCCGACGATGAAGCCGCCGTTGCCAGCGACCGCGTTGTAGGCGTTCGCGGATTGCAGCAGCGCGTCCGGCACGACGTCGGTCGCCAGGCCGGGGTACGCGGGGTACCACAAACCCACGAGCACGCCCGCGAGCACATTCAGTGCCGCCAGTAGCGGCACGGTGGCCACACCGAGGATGAAGGTCAGGCCGATGGCCCCAATAACGACGGCCATGAGCATGTCGCAGATGCTTATCATCCGGGGTCGTCCCACGCGGTCGGCGATGACACCACCGATGGGAAGCACCAGCACCACAGGGATCGCCTGTGCTGCCAGCACGATGCTGAGCCCCGTGGGTGATCCATCGGGCAGTGCGAGCACACCGAAGGCAATGGCGATCGGTGCGACGCCGTTGCCGATGTTGGAGATGAGCCGGGACCCGAAGAGGCGACGATACTCAGCCATTCCGGCCAGGGTGCGCACGCTCACCGGCTTGATCCTAGGTCTGTGCCGCCGCTCGCTAGCATCGCGGCGTGATCAACGTCGAGGCGCTGCGCGCTTCTACTCCCGGATGTGCCCATGTCACCCACCTCAACAATGCCGGCTGCGCGCTGCCTCCGGCCATCGTCACGGACACGATGGTCAGCCACCTCCGGCTCGAGGAGGCGATCGGCGGATACGAGGCCTACTCCCAGGCCCGCGACCGGGTTGCCGGTGTCTACGCATCGGTCGGCGCACTCGTCAACGCACCCATCGAGCGGGTGGCGCTCGTGGAGTCAGCCACCGTCGCCTGGGATCGCGGCCTGCAGGCCATCGCCTTCAGCGATCCGCTGGAGCCGGGTGACCGCATGCTCGTCTCGGGAAGCGAGTACGCCTCCAACGTGCTGCCCCTGCTGCAGCTGGCGCGGCGTACCGGAGCGTCGGTCGAGGTCATCCCGGACGGTGACGACGGAAGTGTCGATGTCGAGGCACTGGGGGACATGCTCGACGAGCGGGTGCGCATCGTGTCGGTCAATCACGCACCCAGTCAGAACGGTCTCGTCAACGACGTCGTGGCCATCGGCGACATGCTGCGGATGCACGGTTCTCCCGCGTGGTACCTCGTCGACGCCTGCCAGTCCGTCGGGCAGTTGCCCGTCGACATGGGGCGCATCGGCTGCGACGTGTTGTCGGCGACGGGGCGGAAGTTCCTGCGCGGGCCGCGGGCGACGGGTTTCCTCGTCGTCTCGCAGCGCATGCTCGACGACCTCGAGCCCTTTCCCCTCGACCTTCATGCTGCGACATGGACGACTCTCGACGACTACGACCTCGCCGAGGGGGCCGCGCGCTTCGAATCCTGGGAGAAGGCCTACGCCGCGCTGCTCGGCATGGGCGCGGCGATCGACTACGCCCTGGCCTGCGGCATCGAATCCCTTGCCGAGCGCATCAGCCTGCTCGCGCGCCGCGCACGGACGGGACTGGCCGAGATCCCCGGCGTCGTCGTCCGCGACCGCGGAAGCGTGCAGTCCGGCATCGTGACGATTCGCGTCGATGATCCTGCCGGGGTTGTGGCCGGACTGCGGGGACGCGGCATCAACACGAGCCTGTCCACCCCCGACTACTCGCGCATCGACTTTGGTCGCGACCAGGCGCCGGGGCTAGTACGGATCAGCCCGCACGCCTACAACACCGAGGCCGAAGTGGATCGAGCCGTCGCCGCGATTGCGGAGCTGGTGCGCTAACCGGAGGAAGACGTCGGCAGCTGATCGAAGACATGGCGACGTACCCATGCGTGCATGGCCACCGCCGCCGCAGCGCCGGCATTGATACTGCGCGTGGAGCCAAACTGCGTGATGGCGAGCAGGTCCACGCATGCCTCCTGCGCCTGCATGGAAAGGCCGGGGCCCTCCTGGCCAAAGACGAGCACGCACGCGGACGGGATGTCGTAGGTCTCCATCGGCACCGAGCCCTCAACATTGTCGATGCCAATGAGTGGCAGGCGCTGCTCGACCGACCATTGGACAAGTGCATCGATTGATTCATGGTGCCGCACGTGCTGATAGCGCTCGGTCACCATGGCGCCGCGGCGATTCCACCGGCGATGCCCCACGATGTGCACCTCGGCGGCAAGGAAGGCGTTGGCCGAACGCACCACAGAGCCGATATTCATGTCGTGCTCGAAGTTCTCGATAGCGACGTGGAAGGGATGCCGCCTCGCGTCGAGATCGGCGACGATCGCCTCGACGGTCCAGTTGCGATAGCGGTCGACGACATTGCGGGTATCACCGTCTGCCAGCAACTGTGGATCGTGCCGGGGGTCGGCGTCAGAATCCATGCCAGGACCCTAGAGGGAAACGCGCGGTTGAGGCCTTAGAGTCAATGGGTGCCGGATGCCGCTCTCACCCTCTCGGCGGCCGTCACGGCCCTGGGCCCCGAGTGGCTCGATCCGCAGACCCTCCTCACCAACTTCGGTGACGTTGCCTTCTGGGTGGTGCTCGGCATCATCTTCGCCGAGTGCGGCCTGCTCATCGGATTCTTCCTCCCCGGCGACTCACTCCTCTTCATCACCGGTCTCTTCATCGCCTCGGGATTCATCTCTATCAACATCTGGCTCGCCTGTCTGCTGCTGCTCATCGCTGCTGTCGTCGGCAATGCCGTCGGCTACGGCATCGGATATAAGGTCGGTCCCGCACTCTTCAAGCGTGAGGACTCACGCCTATTCAAGAAGGTATACGTCGAGAAGACGCATGCCTTCTTCGACAGGTACGGCGGTCGCGCGATCATCCTTGCGCGCTTCGTGCCGATCGTGCGCACCTTCATCACGGCCATTGCCGGAGTGGCCCGGATGGACTTCCGGCGCTTCATGATCTTCAGCGCCATCGGCGGCATCATCTGGGCGGTCGGCGTGACGCTCGCCGGCTACTTCCTCGGCACGATCCCGATCGTCAAGGACAACGTCGAGACCGTGCTGCTCCTCGTCGTCCTGCTGAGCGTGATCCCGATCGTCTGGGAATTCATCAAGCACCGCCGGCAGCGCGGCGCAGCAGACGCCTAGCCCAGGCCGAGATCGGCGAGTGAGTACGCCGCCCGGTAGTCCAGGCCGGCCTCGCGCACTGCGTCCCCAGCTCCGCGATCAACGATCACGGCGACGCCGACTACTTCCGCTCCTGCCTCGCGCAACGCGTCGACGGCTGCCATCACGCTCGATCCCGTCGTCGACGTGTCCTCGACAGCCAGCACGCGTCGACCCGTGACGTCGGGACCCTCGATGCGCCGTTGCAGCCCGTGGGCCTTGCCCTCCTTGCGCACGACGAAGGCATCGATGCTCTCGCCGCGGTCCGCACTTGCGTGCAGCATCGCGGTCGCCACCGGGTCGGCGCCGAGCGTCAGACCGCCGACAGCGGCGTAATCCCAATCAGCGGTGAGATCGCGCATCACGCGGCCGATGAGCGGGGCCGCTTGGGCATCGAGCGTCACGCGACGCAGATCGACGTAGTAGTCGGCTTCGCGACCGCTCGAGAGGATGACCTTGCCGTGCACGACGGCCTTGTCGACGATCTGCTGACGGAGGGCTTCACGGTCGCTCATGCCCAGACCCTAGGGTGCCAGGCATGGCCATCGGAAGCGTGGTGCTCACCCCCGGGTCGGCGTACTCCGTGCCCGGCGCACTCGACCTCTCCGCCGATGCGATCAGCGACGAGGAGTGGACCGCGCGCGTCGCCCTGGCGATCACCGCTGCGTCCGGGGAGTTCGTCCCCCCGCTGCTCCTCGTCCTCACAGGTGCCGCTGCCGCGCACGCTCCGCATCTGGGTTTTGCGCAGCGCTCGGCGCGGCGTGCCGTCGGTGGCTACGTCCTGGTCGACCCGGTTCTGCCGCGTCCGGGCGCCGTCAGCGACTGGCCTGATGCGCCCGTCACGGTGGTCATCACATCGAACGCCGACGATGACACTCGCTCAGCCGCGCTGGGTGCTCGCCTGCGCGGGTGGGAAGTCCTCGAAGGCGATGCATCGGCTCTCATCGCGGACATCGCCGCCCGCCCCTAACTTCGTTACTCAACGAACTAGCGACTCGCGCGGTCTCGGCCTCCCGGGCGGCGCGCACCCAGGGCACGCACGAGCGGGCGAGGGAGATACTGCGCCGCAAGCGACAGCGCCTTGTACTGCGTGCCCGCGACGCTGACGGGCCTGCCCTTGCGCACGTCGACCAGCGCGCGGTCGACGACCTCCTGCGTATCGAGCCACATCCACTCGGGGATTCCCTCGGTCTCCATGCTGGCGCGCTGGTGGAACTCGGTGTGCGTGAAGCCCGGGCACACGGCGGTGACATGCACGCCGGTGCCGGCGAGCTCGAGCGCGAGGCTCTCGCTAAAGACGGTCACCCAGGCCTTGGCCGCGGAATACGTGCCGCCGGTGATCCAGCCCGCGACGCTGCTCACATTAAGCACCGCACCACTGCCGCGCGCGATCATGCCGGGCAACGCCGCGTGGGTGAGCCGCATGACCGCGGTGACGAGCACATCCAGCATCTGCTGCTCTGCCTCGAGGTCTCCCGTGGAGAAGCCCTGGAGGACTCCGAACCCCGCGTTGTTGACGAGGATCTCCACCGGCTGGGTGCGCAGGCACTCTTCGACCACGGCCAACTGCGAACGGTCAGCGAGATCGGCCGCGATGACGTCGACCTGCACGCGGTGACCGC
>CAJBMR010000087.1 GCA_903954205.1 uncultured bacterium
AACTCAGCGGGGGCGCCCTCGCCGGCCCCATCGCCCGCGCCGTGATCGAGGCGGCGCTGCGGTGACCGAGGCCCTCATACGGGCTTCCGGGGGAACTCGCTGCGACACTGGGACGTCAGTGCATAGGCAATCTGGGAGGCAGGCGTGACGCAGGACCCCGGCGTGGGCCGCACCCTCGGCGACCGTTACGAACTCGTAGGGGTCATTGGCCGGGGCGGCATGGCCGAGGTGTGGGAGGCACGCGACACCCGGCTTGGACGTCGAGTGGCCATCAAGATCCTGCGCCCCGATCTCGCCCGCGACCCCGCGTTCCAAGCCCGCTTCCGGCGCGAGGCGCAATCCGCGGCGTCCCTCAATCACCCCAACATCGTCGCGGTCTACGACACGGGCGAAGACATCCTCATCGATGGCACCGAGTCGACGGTGGTCCCCTACATCGTCATGGAGTACGTCGATGGCATGACGCTCCGCCAGATCCTGTCAAGCGGGCGTCGACTTCTGCCCGAACGCTCCCTTGAGATCACCGCGGGCACCCTCAGTGCACTCGACTACGCACACCGTCACGGCATCGTCCACCGCGACATCAAGCCCGCCAACGTCATGCTCACCCGCACCGGTGACGTCAAGGTCATGGACTTCGGCATCGCCCGGGCGATCAACGACTCCGGGCACACCATGACCTCCGCGCAAACGGTCATGGGCACGGCGCAGTACCTCTCGCCCGAGCAGGCGCGCGGCGAGATCGTGGATGCTCGCAGTGACATCTACTCCTCCGGCGTCCTGCTCTACGAGCTGCTCACCGGCAAGCCACCCTTCACCGGCGACTCCCCTGTGTCCATCGCCTATCAGCACGTGAGTGAGCAGGCAGTGCCTCCCTCGCAGGTGGACCCCGAGATCCCGCGTGATGTCGATGGTGTCGTCATGCGCTCGCTCGCCAAGAGCCCGGACGATCGCTACCAAACCGCCGCCGACTTCCGCGCCGACGTCGAGCGCGCGGCGATGGGTGCACCGGTGTCCGCCCAGATGACCGCAGCGGTGCCCATGGTCGTGTCGGATGCCACCCAGCGCCTCGACGTCGTACAACCGACCGAGGTCTACGCGATCGATACCGAGCCCCCGCGCGGCCGGCGGGCTCAGCGCGGGGCAGGCTTCGTCGCCGCGATGACAATTGGCGTGCTTGCCCTCATTGGCATCGTCATCCTTGGCGCGACCCTCTTCCTCAACAGGTCCTCGGCCAACACCGTGGCCGTGCCCGACCTCACGGGCCTGTCGGTCGCGCAGGCGCAGTCCGTGCTCGAACGCCAGGGCCTCGTCCTCGGCTCGCAGACACCTGAGGTGTCCGGCAAGCCCGTCGACACGATCATCGGCCAGCAGCCCACCCCCGGGGAGCAGCTGGAGGAGGGGCAGGCGGTCAACGTCACCATCAGTGCCGGCAAGGAGAAGACGACCGTTCCACCCTTGGTCGGACTGACATCCGTCCAGGATGCAGAAACTGCCCTGGCGGATGCCAAACTCGCGCTCGGCAAGGTGACGGAGCAGGACGCCGCACAGCCGGCGGGATACGTGCTCTCCCAGAGCCCACTCGAGGGCTCTGCCGTCGACGTCGGCAGCAAGATCGACATCGTCGTCTCCACCGGCCGCCAGGCGGTGCCGTCAGTGGTCGGCCAGACCGAGGAGGTCGCCCGCGGGGCGCTCTCGGCCGCAGGCTTCCAGGCCAATGTCGTCTACCAGGAGTCCGAGACCGTGCCTCAGGGTGTGGTCCTCGAGCAGGATCCGCCCGCCGGGACCAATGCCGAGAAGGGGGCCGTGGTCACCCTCGTCGTCGCGATCGCACCGCCATCGCCGACGCCCGAGCCGACGCCGACCCCGGAGCCGACGCCCACGCCGGAGCCCTCTCCTTTGCCGACCGCGTCCCCGGCCTAGCCGACGCTCTCCTTTATCCACTTTTCGCCAGTTATCGCGACTTCCTTACACGCCGAAGTCGCGACAACTGGCGAAAAGTTGGGCCGCTCCACTAACTGCAGCGACTGAGCGCGCGGGT
>CAJBMR010000088.1 GCA_903954205.1 uncultured bacterium
AACGTCGATGTCTACGACGCGTTCCTTGCGCACTTCATCCCAAGAGTGTTGTCCATGAGCATCGCGTCCGGTCCGGGATGGCAGGGGGACATCGGCTGCCTCGTGTCTCCGGTGCACCTCGAGCGGGTCAAGGCCCATGTCGATGAAGCCGTTGCGCTAGGAGCCACCGTCCTCGCGGGCGGCAGGGCTCGCCCCGACATCGGACCACTTGCCTTCGAGCCGACGGTGCTCGCCGACGTGACGGAGTCCATGACGCTGTGCCGCGAGGAGACCTTCGGTCCTGTTGCAGCGGTCTACCCGGTGCACGACGACGAAGAGGCGGTACGCCGGGCCAACGACACCGTCTACGGGCTCAATGCCTCCATCCTCACGCGCGACCTGCGTGCCGGGCGACGCCTGGCTCGGCGCCTGCGGACGGGCTCGGTCAACGTCAATGAGGGGTACGCCGCCTCGTGGGGTTCCACCGCTGCGGCCATGGGCGGCGTCGGCGACTCCGGCCTGGGCCACCGCCACGGCGAGGGTGGCCTGCTCAACTACACCGAGCCCCAGGCCATCGCCACACAGCGACTTCTCGGCTTCGGCCCCCAACTCGGCCTCGACGCGCAACGATGGGGCCAATTCCTGGCCACGGCGGTGGGCACGATGGGACGACTGCGGCTCTAGCATCGGCACGGATCTGATCTCGACCCGGGAGAGGGAGGCGGACATGGCTGGCTTCGACTACGACGTCCTCGTCGTGGGGTCGGGTTTCGGTGGATCCGTGGCCGCACTCCGTCTGACGGAGAAGGGCTACCGCGTCGGCGTGCTCGAAGCCGGGCGGCGCTTCAGCGATGCCGACTTCCCCAAGACCTCGTGGCGCCTGCGCCGCTTCCTCTGGGCACCGGCCCTGGGATGCACCGGCATCCAGCGCATCCACGTGCTCAAGGACGTGGTCGTGCTCGCGGGCGCGGGAGTCGGCGGCGGTTCCCTTGTCTATGCCAACACCCTCTATGTGCCGCCGAAGCGGTTCTTCGAGGACAAGCAGTGGGCACACATCACCGACTGGGCGAGTGAGCTGGCCCCCTACTACGACCAGGCTTCTCGCATGCTCGGCGTTGTCACCAACCCGACCATGACCCCCAGCGACGTCGTCATGAAGGCGGTCGCGGATGAGATGGGTGTGGGTCACACCTTCCAGATGACGCCCGTCGGTGTCTACTTCGGTGATGGTCCCGGTGTGACCAAGGCCGATCCGTTCTTCGGTGGTGTCGGTCCCGAGCGCACCGGGTGCACCGAGTGCGGGGAGTGCATGACCGGTTGCCGACATAACGCCAAGAACACCCTGCCCAAGAACTACCTCGGCCTTGCTGAGGCCGCGGGGGCCGTGGTCCATCCGCTCACGACGGTGACCTCCATTGAGCCACGCCCGGGTGGTGGCTACACGATCACCACCAAGCGCACGGGCAGCCTCTCGCGGCGCACGCGGACCTTCACGGCGGAGCAGGTCGTGATGGCAGCGGGCACCTACAACACCCAGAAGCTCCTGCACCGCATGAAGGACGAGGGCAAGCTGCCCCGGCTCTCGCGCATGCTGGGGCGCCTGTCGCGCACCAACTCCGAGTCGATCCTCGGAGCCGTGGCGAAGTCGCCGGATGCGGACTACACCCGCGGAGTCGCGATCACCTCGAGCTTCTTCCCGGACGACGTGGGCACCCATGTCGAGCCGTGCCGCTACGGCAAGGGCTCCAACTCCATGGGCTTGCTCCAGTCGGTCATCACGGTGCCGCGGCCGGGCGAGCCTCGCTGGCGCACGTGGACCAAGGAGGTCTGGCGCCAGCGTGCCAATGCCGCGTACCTGGTCAATGTGCGCAAGTGGAGCGAGCGCGCCGTGATCTCCCTGGTCATGCAGCCCGTTGACAACTCCCTCACCCTCGCGGGCAAGCAGGGTCGCTTCGGCTGGCGCCTGGCGACCAACAAGGACGAGTCCAATCCCGCCCCGTCGTACATCCCCATCTCCGACGAGGTCGTGCACCGCATCGCCGATCAGATCGACGGCGTGGCCGGATCCAATGCCTTCGACAACTTCGACGCGGTGATGACCGCACACTTCGTCGGCGGCTGCGTGATCGGCGCGGACGAGGAGTCCGGTGTCGTGGACGCCTATCACCGGGCCTTCGGGCATCCCGGGCTGCATGTGGTCGACGGTTCCGCGATCACGGCCAACCTCGGTGTCAACCCCTCGCTTACCATCACGGCGCAGGCCGAGCGCGCCATGGCCATGTGGCCCAATAGGGGCGAGCAGGATGTGCGGCCCGAGCTAGGCCGCTCCTACGTCGTCGTCGAGGCCGTAGCTCCCAAGAACCCCTTCGTGCCCGAGCACGCGCCGGGCGCCCTGCGCCTGCCGATCGTCGAGGTCCGCTAGCCCGTGTTCGATTCGCCGTCGGTTCCAGCGCTGTCTTCACAGTCACCGCCGAGCGGAACTTCGAGAAGGCGCCGGGTGTCGGCATCCGTATCGAGGACAAGGAAGTACTGAGTCCCCGAGTGGCGACGTTCTTCCAGCGGGCGAGTCTCTCTCGTTGCGCGTCGGATGGCGCCGAGTTGGAGGCGGTCCTGCCGCAGGGTGACTCTGAGGAATTGCTCGAGGGTGTCGCCCAGGGCAGCGTGCTGGCCAAGCGCCTGCCCGACAGCGACGACATCGCCCGCGAGTGGCTGACCTCAGGTGCTTCAGACAACTTCTCGCGTATCGACCTCTACATCAGGGCGCTCGGTACCTGCTGACAGCACCCTCGGCGTCGGTGCTGGACGTCACCGGAGGAGTGGCTTCCAGGCGGCGGTGTTGGATTGGGTTCCGGGGTAGGTGAGGTAGACCGAGACTCTGCGGTCGGTGGGCACTGTTCGGGTCCAGGTGTAGGTGCCGTCGGGTGCGACGGTGATCTTTGCGGTTCCTGGCCGGTAGCCGTTGGGTCCTTGGAACTTGATGTAGGGGGTGAGGACGGCTCCGGCGG
>CAJBMR010000089.1 GCA_903954205.1 uncultured bacterium
CCGCATCCCCGTCGCGAGCAGGAGTCGCCACAGGGTGGCGTAGCGGGAGTCGGCGGTGGCGGCGAGGAATCGGCGCACCTCCTCTGCGGACCAGATGCCAATCTCCTCGCTCGGCTCCAGCGGCAGTCGCACGCGCGTGCACGGGTTGTCGGGGATGAGTCCATATCGCACGGCGTCGCTGAGGCAGGACTTCAGCGTCGCGAAGATCGCCTTGAGGCTGCCGCGCGCGGGCAGCTGCCCCTTCTGCGCGAAGGGCTGCCCGGCCCGCTCGGCGAAGTAGCGCTCGATCTCGAGTACGCCGAGCTGGCCGATGGGGCGATCGGCGAGCGAGGAGTCGCAGAGGATGCCCGCGGCCCAGCGCCGGTGGCGCCTGCTGCCGCTTGCCCACGTCGGCTCGTGGCGTGGCAGCCACTCCTGGCGCAGGTAGTCGGCGAGCGTCGTCTCGGCGGTGGGCAGCGGGATGGGTTCGACGGACATGCGCCGGACGCTAGGTGCGACGAGCGGGATGCGTACGCCGTCACCGCAGTCTGTGGATGGCGTCGTGCATCATCGCCTGTGGGTGCCGGCTCTTAGAGCCAGTCGCTCGTCCCGGGTTCGGGCCATGCGTTCGCGTGATGACGTGCCAGGAGTGCGGCGGCAATGCTCCCCATGCGTCCGCGGTTCATGGGGTACGCCTTCGAGTTGATGTAGACGAGGCCGGAATGCAGGCGGCCTTGCGCCAACCAGGCCCTCTCGAGGATTCGGAAGTCCTTCACGTTGTCTGTGACGAGGACTCGTGACTCGGTAGCGGCCAACTCAAGGAGCACCGCATCTGTCGACTGCCGCAGGTCGACGCTCTCACTGACGGCGATCGCATCGCCCCCTGCCTTGCGGAGCTGCTCTGCGATGGCGGGAGCGAGCATTTCGTCGAGCAGGACGCGGGTCACGCTTCGAGCAGCTGCTTGGTGATGGTGTGTTCCCGATACGCCTGCTCTTCAGCGAGATCCGCTTGAGCGACCTCTGCCTCGATCTCCTCGGGGAACGCCGCGTAGTAGTTCACTGCACGGGAGACGACCTCGCCCGCCATCCCCGTGGCGTCAGCAACCACCGAGATTGCCTCACCTGCCTTGATCTCAGGCTCCTGGGCGCGCAGTTGCTTGACGGCCCGGATGACTTCCCAGACATCGGGCCCCCCTACGAGCGCGGCCCTTCGTCCGGTGGGTCCATCGCGGAAGGCGATCCCAGGGTGGAGGTCCATGCGCAGGCCCTCCTCGACGAGTGCGGCGGCTGCCCCGGACAGCGAGAGCCCCGGATGCCTGAGGCAGTAGGCCGACAGGCGCTCGATGGTGCTCTCTTCGAAACGTACGGATCGGGGCGTAGGCATGGCTACATTGTAGGCGAATGTAGTTCGTTTCGGGAAACGGCTCTAGGCGCTCCTCAGCTCGGCTTCGGCGAGGACCACGCCGTGCCTGAGCACTGGGGGTGGGGTCGCTTGTCGGGCCGCCTCGTGCAACTCCGGCAAGGGCTCCACGAACCAGTGGACATCGAGGGTCCTGCTGGGCTCATCGAGCCACACCGGCCGAGGCGCGGAGCACTCCGCGAGCCAGTAGTCGACGACGCCCGCGAGGAGTGCGTCGAAACGAGCGTCCTTGGTGCCGGGAGGTGGAGTGACGACAAGGGCGACACGGATGTCCGCGGACGATTGGGCAAGGTCATCAGAGAGCTGGAGGATCTCTCGGAACGCGGAGGCCTCATCTGCCGCGCTGAGGTGATCAGCGACGTCTAGCGCTGCCTCCCACGCCGGGCGTCGCCGGGTGGGCAGGACGGTGAGCCGGTAGAGGAGCGCTTGGAGATGTCGCTCGAGGCCGCTGACGGTGGTGTCGTGGGCGCCTGACTCGATGGCCGCGATGTGGGGCTGGTGTGTGCCGACGTCAGCGGCGAGTTGGCGCTGGGTCTTGCCCCGCGCCGCACGCCGACACCAAGGTCGCGCCTCCTGCGAGATTCGTGGCAGGCAGGTCAGGGGCTCAGGCCGGCGCTACGACGGGCAGGCCGTAGATCCGGCATCCCTCGGCCATCCGCTGGTCGTAAGTGACCACGGCCTTCAGGTCATCGCCGATAGCGAGCGCTGTGGCGATATGCACCGCGTCCAGCGAGCGCACCACGGCCGGGTCAACGCCCGCGGCATCAATGCAGATGTCAGTCGTCACCGACATCAAGATCACGGCGTCGATCACCTCGCGCGCGCGAGTCAGGGCCTCTGGGGAGTGGCGCCTGCAGGTGCGCAGCACCTCGACACGGAGTAGTTCGCTCGCCACGAATGCAGGGCCCTCGTCTTCGATCCACGCACTAAGGGCCTCAGACTCGGCCTCCTCCACGACCAACTTGGTCGCCGCGGACGTGTCCAGGTAGTACCCGTTCATCGTTCATCGGCCCTTGCCTCGGCGAGGAGCTCGCTCAGGGTGGGCCCAGCCTTTGCGGGCAGGGGCTGAGGGAGGTCGCGCGGGTCGCGGCGAGCGGCACGAGCGAGGCCTTCTACCAGCAGGCGCTCGATCGGGCTGCCCGTCAGGGGGACAAGCCGAGCGACAGGACGACCCCGATCCGTGACGGTCAAGGTCTGGCCCTGGGCCGCCCGCTGGACGACCTCGGAGGCGTTCTGCTGGAGGGCGCGGATGCCGACGGCTTCACTCATGTGCGTCAATGTAGCACATTGGACTGATAGCCTTCCCGCGAATGCCGCGTCTCCACTCAACCCTCACTTCGTACGGCGACCAGAGTCGCCTCGGCCTCCTTGAGAGTCCGGTGGCGGGGTCGGTTGCTCAGTTGGGAGCCCCCCGGTGACTTCGCAGGGATAACCGCGGGTGGGGACGTGAGAACGGGCACGAGCCGGGCGATCGGCACGCCGTGGCGCGTGATGACGTAGGACCGTCCGGCCTGGACTTCATCGAGCGCTGAGGCCAGGCGGCGCCGCAACTGCGTCACCGTCATCGACTCCATGCCGGGAAGGTAGTGCCGACCACTGACACGGTCCAGGGCACTCAGCGATCCTGTTGACCCACTCCGTCGACGCCGCCAGCCTTGGGGTGTGTCTGAGTGTGTGAATCATCGCGACGAACCTGACGACGATCGACAACCGCGCACTCCCGGCCGATCCCAGGGCCAGATCGAGATCAGTGACGACTTCGACGCCCCGGTGCATGACCTCGAAGCTGAGATCTACAACGTCGGCGACTGAAGTCGCAGGCCCTCAGTCCCCAAACAAACCGGCCGCCCTCGCTGCTGTGCGCTCGTCGTCGCCGGCGATCACATGGGCGTAGGTCGTCAAGGTTGTGAACGACGACCCGTGGCCAGCGCGCGCCGAGACGTTCTGGATCGGCTCTCCCGAGCGCAGCAGGTGCGTGAGATGGGTATGCCGCGCATCGTGCAGGCGCATCACCGGCAGCCCCGACTTCGCCACCTGGCGGCGGAACGTGTCGGACACGGTCGAGGGCAGCATCGGCGTGCCATCGGCATTCGCGAAGATGGGGGAGTCGTCGGGCAACTCGCGCGGCAGCTCGGGCAGACGCGCCCCCGGCGTGCGGTAGCCGTTGAGTCGCTTCTCCAAGTCCGCGAGCCACGCGCTGTGCTCGGTCTGGCGCATGCGGTGCCAGCGCACCAGCTCCTCCGCCGTACCCGGATCGATGGTGATCGTGCGCGTGGAGCGGCGAGACTTCGGCGGGCCGTATCTCACGTTGCCCTCGCGTGAGTCCGCCTGCAGATTGCGCCGCACCGTGAGGCGCGGGCCCGACCAGTCGACGTCGGCCCACTGCAGGCCCAGTGCTTCGCCGCGGCGCAGGCCGGTGGCGAAGAGCAGGCGCCACAGGGTGACGTAGCGGGAGCG
>CAJBMR010000090.1 GCA_903954205.1 uncultured bacterium
GACCCGCGCGATCCGGACACCGACCTCGGCCCGCTGGTGACCTTTGCCCAGCGTGACCGGGTAGCCGGCTTCATCGATCGCGCCCGGGGAGCGGGAGCGCGCGTCATGACGGGTGGCGTGGTGCCGGGTGGAGAGTTGAGCAAGGGCGCCTACTACGCCCCCACGCTCGTGACGGGTGCCCCACAGGAGTCCGAGATCGTGCAGGAGGAAATCTTCGGCCCGGTCCTCGTGGCTTTGCCCTTCGACTCTGACGACGAGGGCCTGGCGCTCGCCAACGACACCCGCTACGGCCTAGCGGCCTCGGTCTGGACCCGCGACGTCTATCGCGCTCAGACGGCGCAGCGCACCATCCGGGCGGGGACCGTCTGGGTCAACGACCACATCCCCATCGTGAGCGAGATGCCGCACGGCGGGATGAAGCAGTCGGGCTTCGGCAAGGACATGTCGAAGTACTCCCTCGAGGAGTACACCGTCGTCAAGCACGTCTCCTGGGACATCTCGGGCGACTCGCGCAAGGAATGGCACCGCACGATCTTCGCCGATCGCACCCCCTGAACGGTTAGCATCAAGGCACCCCGTCGAGGACCACACACGAGGAGATTGAGGAGTCACCATGACGAAGCGCCCGCTCTCACCCCAGGCCGCCGCCATCGTACGGATGTCGCAGGCCGGGCTATCCCGTCGTCGACTCCTCCAGGTCGCAGGTATCACTGGCGTGGCGGCCACGGCCGCAGCCTGTGGCGCCGGCGGCGGTGGCTCGAGTGAGTCCTCCAGCGGGGCCCCCTCGCCCACCCAGGCCACGGACCTCTCCGACAGCGAGAAGTTCGTCAACTGGGCCAACTGGCCGCTCTACATCGACGTCAATGACGAGACGGGCGAGTACCCCACCCTCAAGGCCTTCACGGAGGCCACGGGTATCGCGGTCAACTACACCGAGGACGTAAACGACAACAACGAGTTCTTCGCCAAGGTGCGTGCGCAGCTCGAGTCGGGCCAGCCCATCGATCGCGACATCGTCGTCCTCACGGACTGGATGGCAGCCCTTTGGATTCAGAGTGGATTCGCGGCGCCCTTGGACAAGGCCCTCATCCCCAATTCCGTCAACCTCGACCCGGCGTACCAGGGCGTCTCCTTCGACCCGAATCGCGACTACACGCTGCCGTGGTTCTCGGGATTCGGCGCCTTCGGCTGGAACAAGGCCCTGCTGCAGGAGACTCTGGGCACCGACACGCTCACCTCGCTCGACCAGTTCTGGGATCCCAAGCTCAAGGGCCGCATCACGGTGCTCTCGGAGATGCGCGACACCATGGGCATCATCATGGCCTGGCAGGGCGCAGACCCCGCCAACTTCACCGACGAGCAGTTCCAGGCGGGCATCGCCGAGTTCCAGGCGCAGATCGACAGCGGACAGATCCGCCAGGTATCCGGCAATGACTACGTCGCCGCACTCGAGACCGGCGATGTCATCGCGGTCATCGGCTGGTCCGGCGACATGTTCCAGCTCGGCGAGGACTTCGGCGTAGGCCTGCCGGAGACGGGCGGCATGCTGTGGACAGACAACATGCTCATCCCCTCGGTCGCCCAGCACAAGAAGAACGCCGAGGCCGTCATGAACTACTACTACGACCCGGTCGTGGCAGCCGAGGTAGCGGCCTACGTCCAGTACGTCTCTCCGGTCAAGGGTGCCAAGGAGGCCATGGCCAACCTCGATCCGTCGCTCGCGGACAACCAGTGGATCTTCCCGGACCAGGCCACCCTGGATAACTCCTACGTCTTCATGACGCTCACGCCCGAGCAGGATGTGGCGTACCAGCGGGAATTCCAGAAGGCCATCGGGATGTAGCCCTGACGGCGTAGGCTGCCGACCCGTTCGAGAGGAGTCCGCGTGGCGGCAACCGAGAGCGTGCAAGACCTGCACCTCGTCAACCTGGTCAAGTCCTTCGGCGACTTCGTCGCCGTCGACGACCTCACGCTCACGATCCCCGCGGGATCGTTCTTCGCCCTGCTGGGCCCCTCGGGCTGCGGCAAGACGACAACCCTGCGCATGGTCGCGGGCCTCGAGGACCCGACGAGCGGGCAGATCATGCTCGGCGCGACCGACATCACCCAGGAGAAGTCCTACAAGCGGCAGGTCAACACGGTCTTCCAGTCCTATGCGCTCTTCCCGCACCTGGACATCTTCGAGAACGTCGCCTTCGGGCTTCGCCGTCGTGGAGTCAAGGACGTCACCGGGCCTGTCAACGACATGCTCGAACTCGTCGAGCTGGGGCCGTTGGCGCGTCGCAAGCCCGCACAACTCTCCGGCGGCCAGCAGCAGCGCGTCGCGGTGGCGCGTGCGCTCATCAATGAGCCGGGAGTGCTGCTCCTCGACGAGCCGCTGGGTGCCCTCGACCTCAAGCTACGCCGCCAGATGCAGATCGAGCTCAAGCGCATCCAGACCGAGGTGGGCACGACCTTCGTCCACGTCACCCACGACCAGGAGGAGGCCATGACCATGGCCGACACCGTCGCGGTGATGAACAATGGCCGTATCGAGCAGATGGGTCCGCCCGTCGAGATCTATGAGCTGCCCCGCACGGCCTTTGTGGCGAACTTCCTCGGGCAGTCCAACACCGTGGAGGGCACCGTGTCGGGTCGGTCGGGTGATGACCTCGTCGTCTCGGCGTACGGC
>CAJBMR010000091.1 GCA_903954205.1 uncultured bacterium
ACCCTGCTCGCCTACATCCTCGCCGGGCGCACGGTGGGCATTCTCGTCTTTGTGCTCCTCGCGCTCGTGATTGCGACCGGGCTGTGGAACGACACGATGCTCACACTCGCCATGACCCTGATCGCCACGGGCTTTGTGGTGATCATCGGCATCGTGCTCGGCGTGTGGGCGGGCCGCAGCGCACGCGCGGATAGATTCCTCAGACCCTTCCTTGACGCGGGCCAGACCATGCCGGCCTTTGTCTATCTCGTGCCTGTGCTGGCACTCTTCGGCCCGACGCGGTTTGCCGCCATTGTCCTGGGTGTTGTCTACGCCGCCCCGGTCGTCATTCGCATCGTCGCGGACGGTATCCGCCAGGTGCCCAAGGAGTCGGTTGAGGCAGCGGTATCCGCGGGGTCGACCACATTGCAGGTCATCACCAAGGTGCAGTTGCCCGTGTCGCGCCGATCAATTCTTCTCGGCGTCAATCAAGGACTCATCTTCGTGCTGGCCGTCGTCGTCATCGGTGGATTCGTCGGTGCGGGTGGCCTGGGATATCTCGTCATCGTGGGCCAGTCCAAGCCTGAGCTCGCCGGCAAGGGTCTCGCCGCGGGTATCGCCATCGTGCTGCTCGGCATCATCCTTGACCGAATTGCACAGGGTAGGCCCCAGAAGTCCCCTCAGGGGCGTCACTGAAACAGGGGTAGCGATACCCATCTGTTATCGCCATTCCGCCGAATCATGCGGGGGCCGCGCCTACGATGACGACGACATCTACCTTCCTGGAGGAAGAATGAAGCGAGTAGGCAAGAGCGCTGGCCTCGTGGTCGCGCTCGCCACTGCCGGACTGGCCCTCGCGGCCTGTGGTGGCGGCACCGTGAATGAGGCGGCCTCGTCGTCAGCGGCACCCGCTGAGTCGAGCGCGGCACCCGAAGCATCGAGCTCGGCTGCCGCCCCCGCCAACACCGATTGCGGCTCGTGGGGCGTTGCCATGCACGCGTGGGTCGGCTACACCGCATCCGCACAGGTGCTCAGTGACGTCGCTCGCGAGAGCCTCGGCTGTGACATCACCCAGACGACGCTCGATGAGGCTGGCGTGACCTACGACGCGATGGAGGCCGGCTCGGTCGACGTCATCATTGAGGACTGGGGCGGCGGCCGCTGGCAGGAGTGGGTCGATCGTGGCGCCATCGTCGAGGTCGGCTACAACGGCAACATCGGACTCATCGGCATGTACGTCCCGCAGTGGATGTGCGATGAGTACCCCGACATCACCGACGGCACCAAGCTCAATGAGTACGCCGACCTCTTCAAGACTCCCGAGTCCGGTGACAAGGGTGCATGGCTCGAGGGCCCGCCCGGATACACGACGATCGGCGAGAAGTTGATCGAGGCCAACGGTCTCAACTACAAGATCATCAACACCGGGTCCGAGGCCGCACTCATCGAGGCCTTCACCAAGGGCAACGACAACAAGGAAGCCGTGCTCGGCTACTTCTATGAGCCGCAGAACTTCCTGGCCAAGGTCCCGCTGTGCCGTATCAACTTCCCGGCCAACGACTGGACTGACGCGGCCAAGGCCAGTGGCCTCACGGACTACCCGGAGACCCCGCTGGTCAAGCTCGCCACCGTGAAGCTGATGGACTCGGGTAGCCCCTTCGCCACCCTTGTCCAGAACTTCGAGTGGACTAACGATGACCAGAACCAGGTCGCACTCGACATCGAGTCCGGCATGACCCCGGAGGAGGCGGCCGCGAAGTGGATCGCCGCCAACCCCGACAAGGTCGCTGCATGGCTCGAGGGCACGGGAGCTGCCTGATCCGCAGCACCACCTAGTCTGAAGCGAAGGGGCCCGGCCATCTGGCCGGGCCCCTTCGCCATGTCTGACCGGTCCGCTCGGGGAGACGCCCCGCGGCATGTGATGGGATGACGGCATGCGCGAGGCGATCCTCCTCGTCGGGGGCCAGGGCACTCGACTCCGGCCGCTGACCCTGGGCACGCCCAAGCCGATGCTGCCTGTCGCAGGAGTTCCTGTGACGGTGCACCAGATCGAGCGCGCGCGGGCGGCTGGAGTCGAGCGCATCGTGCTCGGCACGTCGTACCGCGCGGAGGTTTTCGCCGAACAGCTCGGCGACGGAAGTCATCTCGGTGTGGAGATTGCCTACGCCGTCGAGGATGAGCCCCTGGGCACGGGCGGAGCCATCCGACATGCGGCCGCGCACCTGGTGAGCGGCCCCGACGATCCCGTCATGGTGCTCAACGGCGATGTGCTGAGTGGTGTGGACTACGCGGGGCTGGTGGAGCAGCACGTGAGCTCGGGCGCCCTCGCCACGCTGCACCTCGTGCGCGTCGCGGATCCCTCCGCGTATGGACTGGTCCCGACAGATGAGCACGGGCGCGTGCTGGCCTTCCGCGAGAAGCCGACGACGCCCGCGGAGATCGTCACGGACCAGATCAATGCCGGTTGCTACGTCTTTCGCAGGTCGGCCATCGACGCCATTCCCGTTGGGCGCCCCGTATCGGTCGAGCGTGAGACCTTCCCGTCGTTCCTCGCCGAGGGTGCTCTGGTCCGCGGCGTGGTCGACGACTCCTACTGGCTCGACCTCGGCACTCCCTGGGACTTCGTGCGCGGCTCCGCCGATCTCGTGCTTGGGATTGCGCCCTGGGCGGGGCATGTGCCGGCGGAGGCACTCGTGCTCGAGGGCGCTGAGGTCGACGGCTCTGCAGTGGTCATCGGCGGTACGACGGTCGGCCGGGGCGCACGTGTCGCTCCGGGCGCACGCGTGCATGGATCGGTGCTCCTTGACGGCGCTGTCATCGCGGCCGATGCCGTGGTGGAGGACTCGGTCATCGGCGCGGGCGCGCACATTGATGCCGGTGCGGTCGTCGTGGGAAGCGTCATCGGCGATGGAGCCCGCATCGGGTCGGGTAATGAGCTGCGCGCTGGTGCACGCGTGTGGCCCGGCATCGAGCTCCCCGCCACCGCCGTGCGCTTTTCCACCGACGCCTGACGCGCCGCGGCCGAGGAGTCGCCGACCCGCGAAAACGACGCTTCGGGACACTTTGCGGACCTCCGAACTGTCCCGGAGCGTCGTTTTGGGCCGAGGAGTGGCCGCGGGTGCCGGGCCGAGAAGTGGCCGCGGGTGCCGGGCGGTGGAGCGGGGCGGTGATGATCAGCGCAGGACGATGAAGTCCGCGGGGTCGCGCTCGGGGCGCTCACCCGGTGCGGTGGCCGGCTTGCCGATGGCGATGGCACCGAGTGGCTGCCACGACGCGGGGACGTCGAGCACCTCCTGCACCACCTCGGGGCAGAACATCGTGGACGAGATCCACGCCGCACCCCAGCCCTCGGCGGCGAGGGCGATGAGGAGATTCTCCACCGCGGCCCCGCCTGAGACGAGGAAGAGATCGCGTTCGAAGCTGGAGCGCCGGGCATCGGGGTAGG
>CAJBMR010000092.1 GCA_903954205.1 uncultured bacterium
GAGCAGCCATCATGCTTTACCCTTTGCGATGGCGGCGAGGTCGGCCGGAAGCGCGTGCGCCCAGGCGGTGATGTTACCGGCGCCAAGGCACACCACGATGTCGCCGGACTTGGCGATATCGTCGATGACGGCGGCCAGGTGGAGATCTGCGGAGGCATCCAGGGCCCGGACGACTTCGGAGCCCATGCGTCCGGCGGCGCCGACGACCCCAACCTCGATCACAGAGGCAGCCTAGTGGGGCTCCGGGGGTGCAACACGAGCCGCGGCCCTCCATGATGTCCCGATGCGCATGAGCCTGCCTGCCCTCGCCCTCGCCTCCTCCGGTGCCCTCGTGGCCGGCCTACTCGTCGGCGCCGCACCCGCCGTCGCCGAGCCACGGGTGACCGTGCCACTCCCGACGGTCGAAGCCATCCCCGGCAGCACGATCTTCACCGGTGCGCTCCAGAAGCTCGGCCCGCGGGGCTACCTCGAACGCGAGTACGCCGTCACCGTGACCGATCCCCAGGTCTACTCCTACGTTGGGGAGTCCACCGAGACCACGGTGACCCCGGCTGCGGAGGGCAACTACCGCAGCCGCTTCATCGTGCGCATGCCGTCTGATCCCGCGAAGTTCAATGGTCGCGTGCTCGTCGAGATGATGAACACGACGGCCCTGGTCGACCTCGACGTCGCCTGGGAGCAGGCACACGAGTACCTCATGCGAGATGGTTGGGCCTACGTCGGCGTAACGGTGCAGCAAACGGGCATCCGCGCACTATCCGGATTCAAGCGCCAGCCTGATCGCTATACAAACCTCGGTCTCAACCTCATGACACCCACCGCGGCCGCTGATCCCACCAACGGGGGGCGCGATCCCTCGATCGCCTGGGATCTCACGTCCCAGGTGGGGGCACTCCTCGCCCGCGAAGGCACCACCAGCCCGCTGGCGGGATACGACGTCGAGTCGGTCTTCCTCACCGGTCAGTCCCAGATGGCCGGCTATGCGGTCACGTACGTCAATGCCATCCACCCGCGCCACCAGGTCTTCGATGGCTTCCTCGTGGCCTACCGAGGCACCCGCGCGACGAATCTCCAGTACGCCGCTCCCGTCGATGGCGTCGTCCCCAGCACCAGTGGATCCGTCGCGCAGCGGCGCATCGCGGCCGGTGGCGCGCCCGTCATCAACCTGCAGACGGAGACCGATCCCCCGGGATCCCCCTCGGGAGACGATTCGGCCGTCTGGCGCCCGGACGCCGACGAACCCACCGACCGCTTCCGCCTCTGGGAGGTCGCGGGCTCCTCGCACAACGATCGACACGGCGCCGAGCAGGCTCTCGGAGTGCTCTCACGCGACTTCGGCCTCAGTTTCGCACCGGCGTGCGACTGGAAGGGCGCCATGGGAGTCAATGACTTCACCATGCGGTTCGCCTGGCACAGCGCGCTCGAGGGGCTCGCCGCATGGCATGAGGTCGGCACGGCGCCGGCGAGCGTCAAGCGCATCACACGTGTCGACGGCGACGTCGCCCGCGACAGCCGTGGCAATGCGCGCGGGGGGCTGCGCCTGTCACGGATAGATGTGCCGGTCGCCACTTACGGGCCCTTCAGCACCGGTGGCCTCTTCTGCAACCTCACCGGTTGGCAGAAGGCATTCAGCCAGGCGGCTCTCCAGCGCCTCTACCCGACGACAGCGGACTACGTGAGCGAGGTGCGCGCGGCCGCTCAGGCGGACGTCGCAGCTGGCATTCTCCTGAGTGAAGATGCCGCAACGCTCGTGAAGTTGGCGGCACGCGGCCCGCTTGCCGAAGCCAAGACGATCAAGAAGTACTAGTCGGGCAACTCGTCGAAGGGTCCGATGGCGGCGTACGTCGGGGGCTCGGTGAGCAATTCACCGGCGAGCTCGCTGATGTCGTCGGACGTCACCGCGTCGATGCGCGCGACGATGTCGTCGATGGAGGGGATCTCGTCGTAGAGAAGCTCGCCCTTGGCGATGCGGCTCATGCGCGATCCGGCGTCCTCCTGACCCAGTACGACGCTTCCGCGCAGTTGCCCGCGCCCGCGACGCAACTCCTCATCGCTGAGTCCGTTCCGGGCCACATCGGCGATAACCTCGTGGGTCACCTCGAGTACGTCGCGCAACTTGTCCGGTAGGCAGCCGACGTAGACGCCGGTGTAGCCCGTGTCGGCAAAACTCGACACGAAGGAGTAGACGGAGTAGGCAAGGCCCCGTTCCTCGCGCACGCTTTGGAAGAGCCTGCTTGACATGCCACCGCCGAGTGCGGCGTTGAGTACGCCGAGGGCGTATCTGCGGTCATCCGTGCGACGAATGCCCCCCAGTCCGAGCACCAGGTGCGCCTGCTCGGACGGGCGATGCGTCACGGCCCGAGTGCCTCGGCCCGGCGCCGCGGGGGCACGGCGCGTAGCCGGGCGAATCACGGGCTCGCCCGGGACGTCGGCGCCGCGGAATGCGGTCCGCACGCGCTCGACCACCTCGTCGTGGTCCACCGCGCCAGCAGCAGCCACAACCATGCGGGGGGCGACGTAGTGCCGGCGGTAGAAGCTTCTGATGCCCTGCGGCGTGAGCGCTTCCAGTGAATCCTGGGTCCCGAGGATCGGCCGGCCGAGTGGGCCGTCGCCGTAGTGGGTGCGCATGTAGAGGTCGTGAACGGTGTCGCCGGGATCGTCATCGTTCATGGCGATCTCTTCGAGGATGACCTCTCGCTCACCCTCGATGTCCCCCGCGTCAAGCCTGCCGTTGAGCACGACATCGCACACGGTGTCGACCGCCAGCTCGGTGTCGTCGTCGAGCACGCGCGCGTAGTAGCAGGTGTATTCCTTGGCGGTGAAGGCGTTCATCTCGCCGCCTACCGCCTCGATCGGCGCCGTGATCTCCCATGCGCTTCGTGTCTGCGTCCCCTTGAAGAGCAGATGCTCGAGGAAGTGC
>CAJBMR010000093.1 GCA_903954205.1 uncultured bacterium
ACGCTGCTGGCTCGCGGGAGCGCCATCGCCCAAGGATCAGCGTCCAAGACGCTGACGGCGCAGGCACTCACGTGCGCGTACGGCGTACCCGTATCGATGTCTGCCGCAGAGGGCCGTCACATCTACTGGTCGGAGGGCTAGGTGTCGCGCCTGGTCGTCTAGCTCGCGGCGCTGAGGCGTTCGCGCAGTGCCTCCGACATGCGCGTGGGCCGCCCTGACTCGGCGTCGACGACGGCCAGAAGCGTGGTCGCCTCCGCAGCGGTCTCACCGTCATCATCGAGGATGCGATAGACGATGGTGTACGACGTACGAGCCATGTCGGTCACTCGCGCCTCGATCACGACAGGCTTGCGTGAATATCCCAGGGGCTTGACGTGCCGGATCTCCTGCGAGACGACGACCATCGCGTAGTCGTCGTTGACGACAGCGTCGAGATCGCTGATGAGTCCCATGCGGGCTTCTTGCAGATAGTCGTGATAGGCCACGTTGTTGACATGGCCGAGCGGATCGAGATCGCTGAAGCGTCGCTGGATCTCGATGCGCATTAGCGCCTCACTCGACTGATCGTGATCATGGGGCTTGCCGCGGGAGTGGCGGTCGTTGTGAAGACCTGCACCTTCGAGGGGCGGACGGTGCCCGCCCAGCGGTAGGTGCCCCGAGCATCGACAACCGCCTTGGTCTTCTGCTGCACGAAGCTCTGCCGAGGCTTGGACAAGTCCTTGATGTACACGGTCACGCGCGTGCCCGGAGGCATGCCGGTTGTCGTGCCGGTGAGCGTGAGCCGGGTGCCCTTGAGTGTGCCCCGCACGGCCAGAGTCGGGGAAGGGGGAGTGTCCTCGACGCGGGCGCCCACGACAGTGGAGTTGGTGGTGCCGGCCGCCACTCTCATGCCATCGAGACTGCGACTCACGTCGCTGCCGAGCACCGTCACGCTCACGGGCATGATGCGGCTCCGCTCGCCCAATCGACCCTGGTCGTCGAGGGCGATATCGAAGAGGCCCGTGGACTCGCCGTCGACGTCGATCGCGTGACCGGTGGCGACCGACAGGCTGCGATAGCCGGCTGCCACCTTGATCGTCGTTGGGTCGGGATTGTCGAACTCCAGGGGTTGCTCCTGCACCGTCGCGCCGGTGAGCGGATCGAGGGCGAGGATGGCCGAGCGGAATCCGGACGCGTTGGACCCGATGTCTGCTCCGGCGTAGAGGAGCGTGCCGCTGCGCGACAGCGCAATCGACGACAGGAACGTCCCTGGCGCCAGCCCCGACAGGACGCGCGCAGCGCCGGCCAGGAGGTCGACCGACAGGAGCGCACCGACATCGGTCACTGCATACGCGCGCCTGCCATCAGGGAGCACGGCGAGGTCACTCGGCCGATCGACTCCGGTCGGTACGCGCTTGAGGACCGCGTAGTCCGTGTTGCTCGTGGCACTCACCACCACGATCTCACCGGCAAGGTCTGCGATGACCAGTTGCCGCGACTCGGGGAGATAGACCACGTCCTCGGCCTCGCGGAGACCGACGTCAGCGACAACGCGCTGGCCCGAGCTCACGTCGATGACCTGTAGGTGCGAGTCGCCCCTACACACCGCCCACGCCGTCGATGCGTCAGGAGCGATGGTGACATCGGAAGGTGAGCACTCAATTGGCACACGGGTGACGACACCCGCACCGGGGAGGAGGGCGATCGACTTGTCATTGAAGAGCGATGCCGCGATCAGGCCGTCGTTGGCCACCGCAACCGAATTGGGCGTCTCACCGACGAATACATCCTCGTAGACAATCGGCTGCGCCTGCCGCGGCGTCGCCTCGGCTGCGGCAGGCATCGCGAGCGCGGCCGAAACGACGCCGATTGCGAGTACGGCGTACCCCTGGGTGAGGGCCCTCATATAAGCACCGGGAAGAGCGGGTGGTCCATGGGTGCTCCAGCGGGCAACTCGTCAATGAGGCCGACGAACTCCGGTGAGGTGCGCCACGCACGCGGCGCGTGGACTATGTCGTCGCCGAGGAAACGCAGGCTGAATGCGCGGCGCATCGACTTCGTGCCCGCCGCCCCGTGGAGCGTAAGCATGTGGAACCACACGGCATCCCCGGGCTCGAGTGCCCAGCCAAGGATCGGATAGGCGTCACGGTCGTCCTCGATGCGCGGCAACTCCCCGAGTGATCCCTCGGGGAACCACTTCGCCTGCTCGTCGCGGAAGGTGCGTGGCATCAGCCATGGGCCGAGGTGGGAACCCGCGACGAACTCCAGCGTCGATTCACGCGGTACCGGGTCGAGGGGCATCCACATCGAGACGTTCTGCCGGCCTTCGACGTTGTAGTAGGGCTGGTCCTGGTGCCAGGGAGTGCGCTGCTGGGTCTTGGGCTCCTTGACGAGGAGGTGATCGTGATAGAGCCGCACGTGCTCGCTCGCCATGAGTTCGCGAGCGATAGACGCAGCGGGAGATGTGCGGATGAACTCCTCGTATTCCGGGATCCGCTGCCAGTTGCAGAAGTCCTCGACGAACCGTCCGGAGTCGCTCTCCTCGCTCGCTACGGCGACGAGGGGGCCGGGATCCGCCAGGTTGCGGTCGACGCCCGCGCGGACGAGGTCGACCTGCTCGGGCGTGAAGCAGCCCCGGATGACGACCGCACCATTGAGCGCGTAGTCGGCGACGGCCTGCGGATCGACGTACGACATGGGGGGAGGGTAGCGCCGTGGGCCGAGTCTCCGCCTGCCACTACGCCGGTTCGCCGAGGGCGCGAGCGGTCGCGGCAAGGTTGCCCGAGGGAATTCCTGCGTCGCTGTGGATGACGGCGGCAAGGTTGCCCGAGGAATTTCGTGCGTCGCTGTGGATGACGGCGTACGACGAAAACATGTCATGTGCGCCCATGTGGGTGACGGCGTACGACGCACTCTCACTGTCAGACCGTCGACGTAATGTCACGTCATGGACACCACTCCCGCCGCACTTGCTCACCCGGCACACACTGCTATCCACGCGGCACTCGCACTGCCGCCACTCTCGTCGAGCATGCGAGACAAGCGCCTTCTCGATCTCGCGCTTGAGGCCGGCATCAGCGGTCACGCTCTCTCCATCCTTGAGCGCATCGACCTTGCGCACCTGTGTGCGCATGATCGGATCACGTACCTCCGACAGGTGACTGCCTGTGCCGCGTGGTTCGAGGCATTCCAGACCATCGCGACCGCTGCGGTAGCGGGGCCGACGACGGGCTGGCCAGAGCATGAGATCGAGCAGCGCGTGCACCAGGACGTCGGCGAAGTCGGCGGCGATGCGCTGTCCGAGGCAGAGCGCCACACCCTGGCGGCACGAGTGCGCGACGAGGAGTGGCAGGTCCGCGAGCGCGCTATCGCCCTCGAGGTGAGCATGGCCACGCGGGTGTCGCCGCGCACGGCAAGTCGCCGTGTGGATTCGGCGCGTTTGCTGGTCGAGACCCTTCCGAGGGCACTGGGTGAGGCATGGGCCGGGCACTGGGGATACGGGCATCTCAGAGTGGCGGAGAAGGAGCTGATCGACGTGCCGGCCCCTCTCCGTGAGCAGGTGCTTGACGACGTGCTGCCACACGCGGCGACCGACCATCCGCGCCGACTCACCGATCGCCTGCGCAAGTCGCTCGCTCGGCGTGATGCCGCGGGCATGGCCGGTCGCACTCGCGAGCGTGCGCAGGAGCGCGGTGTGACGATGTGGATGATGAAGGATGGGCAGGCGCGACTTGCCATCACAGGCCCCTACGAGTCCGTGACGGACACGATGCGCCAACTCACCACTATTGGCCATGCGCGCCGGGCAGCTGTGCGTGCTGCCGAACCAGACTCGGCGTATTCCCTCGACGCCGCCCGATTCGACTCAGCCGGTTTCGCCGTTCGTCAGGTGCACACCCAGTTGGTCCGCGGAGGGGGCGCGCCACAGGAGTCTTCGACTGTCCACAGCGACGCAGGGATTCCCTCGGGCAACCTTGCCGCGACTGTCCACAGCGACGCAGGGATTCCCTCAGGCAACCTTGCCGCGACTGTCCACAGTGACGCCGGGATTCCCTCGGGCAACCTTGCCGCGGCGGCGGACGAGTGGTCTCTATCCCTCGCTGGGACTCCTGGCAGCCGACCACGCAAGCAGGCCTCCGTCATCATCGATGTCGCTACGGCCATGCACCTCGCCGATGAGCCGGGATTCGTGCCGGGCTATGGCTGGGTACCCGCACCCATCGCGCGCGAGATCCTCGCGGACTCCGAGTCATGGCGGCGATGGCTGCTCGACGACTCCACGCGCGAGATCATCGACGCCGGATCCGTGCGCTACCGCCCCACTGAGGCACTGCGCGACCTCATTGCGGGTCGCGATGTCACGTGCACAGCTGACACCTGCACCCGGCCGGCGAGTGAGACCCAGCTCGACCATGCCGTCGACTTCGATGGTCGCAACACCACCCCGGCCAATATCCACCTCGTCTGCGGGCCGGATCACCTCGCCGTGACCGCCGGCCACTTCCTCATCGACGAGGGCGATGACGGCCGCGCCCGGTGGGTCTCGACGGCATCAGGACACTCCTATCCGTCCTACGTCGACCCGCTCCACGAGCGGCCCTCGGCTCCCACGTAAACGATGCGACAGGCCCCGCGGGCTCCCCGACGGCCTACGCCACTCGCGGGGTGTCCCGGTCATGCTCGCCGGCAAGCGCCGCTCGCGACGGGGGAGCACCTTTGGCACACTGTCGATATGGGCCTGTTCAACCGTCGCAAGAGGCACGCCGCGTGGGATCGCGGGAGTACCCGTGAGGACATCAAGCACCTCGAGGAGTTCACGCGCACGCGCACGGGTGTAGAGGCCTACCTCGAGCCCGTGACGATGGCGACCGAGACCACCCTGGTCCTCGTCGCGCACGACGGCGAGTGGACGCGCCGCCGGGTCGAGTCCCCTGAGGAGGCGGGCCAACTGGCCACGAAATGGGGCATTCCCTTATATGACACTCAGAAGTTGGGGTACCCCCCGCGTATGCGCGAGTGGACCGAGCGCAATAAGCGAGACCGCGGCACTCTCTAGCGCGACACCCCGTCGCTGGAGAGCGCGCGGTTGACGCCTGCAGCAGCGGGCACCATGCCTCCAGCAGCGGACGTCACGCCCCCCGGCACCACCGGGCGCCCTGCCCCCAGCACGCGTGGACCTCACGCCTCCAGCAGACCGCCGAGCCGCGCGAGCATCAGCGCCTCCGCCAGCACCATGTTCTCCAACTCCACGAGGTCCACCGACTCATTCGGTGCGTGGATATGCGCCCCCGGGTCCTCTGCTCCCATGAGCATGACCTCCGCACGCGGTGCTACGTCGACAAGCGCTGCGAGCAGCGGAATGCTGCCCCCTTCACCCGTCTCTGCTGAGGGCTTGCCAAAGGCCATCTCCATCGCCCAGCGCGCAGCCTCATACGCGGGGCCGTCGGTTGCGATCGCACACCCACGCCCCTGCTCCCCCGGTATCACCGTGACATCGACACCCCAGGGCGCCGCGGCACGCAGGTGATCGCACAGGGCATCCATAGCCATCTGCGTCTCGGTACTGGGCGGCAGTCGCAGCGACACCTTTGCTCGCGCATAGGGGATGACGGCATTGATCGCGCCCTCGACCGGAGGAGCATCGATGCCGATCACGGAGACAGCAGGGCGAGTGACGAGGCGATCCGTGAGCGGCCCGGTGCCGAGCAAGGGCTGATCCGGCCGCATCCCGAGCTCCGCGCGGAATTCCGCCTCATCCGCCTGCGCTCCCTGCCAGGGGTAGCCGGGGACGATGGTGGTGTCGCCATTCTCGTCGCGAAGGGTGTCGAGGATGCGGATGAGCGCAAGAAGCGCATCGGGCGCGGGGCCGCCGTACATCCCTGAATGCGCGGGTCGCGGCAGCGTGCGCACCTCGACCGTCGCGTCCACCAGTCCGCGCAGAGCCGTGACGAACGTCGGCTCGCCGATCGCGCGATTGCCGACGTCTGCGATGACGATGACGTCCGCTTGGGCGATCTCCGGATGCGCGAGCACGTAGTCCGGCAGGGGACCTCCGCACTCCTCCTCGCCCTCAATGAGGGCGGTCACCTGCACGGGCACGTAGCCGAGCACGCGTTGGAGTGCGCGGATCGCACCCAGGTGCATGACGATGCCGCTCTTGTCGTCAGCAGCACCGCGCCCAAAGAGGCGGCCATCGCGCAGGGTTGGCTCGAAGGGCGGGGTCTGCCAGGCATCAAGATCGCCGACGGGCTGTACGTCGTAGTGCGCATAGAGCAGCACTCGCGTCGCCCCCTCACCAACGCGGCCGACGACTGCCGGCTCACCGCCATCGATGGGAAGCAGCTCCGTCTGCATGCCTGCCTCCTCGAAGAGGCGCCGCGTCTCATCGGCCGCCTCACGCACCGGCTCGCGCGGGAACCCGGCGAAGGCACATGAGGGGATGCGCACCAGGTGCTCAAGGTCCGCCTGGATCTGCGGCATGAGTTCGCGAACAGCCTCACGCAGGGAATCAACGGTGCAGGTGCTCATGCGCACACAGGCTAGACGACGACAAGCGCCATACCCACAGCCGCCAATGCCACGACCCCCGCGGTCATGAGGGCCAGTGGCGCCAGGCGCGACTCTCCAGCACGGTCACGCGTGAGGCTACGCATGCGCACCGAAGCAATACCCAGGATCAACAGGCTAGGCAGGATCCAGGCGATCGACCACCACTCGTGTCCGGCGATGTACCCCGACCGCCACATGAGCAGACCGATGAGCGCGACGATGAGCGTGGTGCGCAGCCACGCCATGCGGGTGCGAGCGACGGGATCATCGAAGGGCAGATCGTCTTCGTGGACCTTGTCGTCCTCTCCAGTCCGGCCCGGCATCGCCGTCACTCCACGAAGACGAGTGCGAGCCCGATGAAGACCGCGATGACAACGAAGGCGACACCCAGCCATAGGGCGGCGCTGCTTCGTCGCATCACGCCACCCTCATGCATGACGGCATCGGCCTGGCGCCAACGCACGATGCCGACCACTCCCACGACAGCACCGAGTCCGATGGTCGCGATGGCCAGCCACTGGACGAACTCCGATCCGGACGCCACCGCCACGAACTGATCGAGCGCCACGCCACCCGCCACAAGGGCAAGCCCCGTGCGCAGCCACGCGAGGAAGGTGCGCTCGTTGGCGAGGATGAAGCGGTAGTCGACGATGGGCTCGCTCATCGTCGCGCTGCCTGAATCGTCACTTCTGCACGCCCTTGGCCGCCTTCTTGGCGGCCTTCCGCTCGCGGGCCTGCTGATCCAGGACCTCGGCCTGCTCCAGCGTGGGAGCAGATCCGCCAAGGCGAGCCGGGATCCACCACGGCGAGCCTTCGTAGGGATAGCGCGCCACCGTCTGGTCGAGGAGATCGCGCATGCGGTTCTGCAACTCGACGGTGAGAGCCTCCGCGTCCTGGCCACGCTTAGGGTGCATCGCCTCGCCGACTGTCATTGCAATCGCCGTGCCGCGCGAGAAGTCCTTGTGCCCGTAGGACAGGATCCGGGCACCGCCGAGGATGCACATGGGGATCAGGGGTACGTCGGCCGCTATTGCGATGCGCACCGCACCCGTCTTGATCTCCTTGATATCCATGGCCCGACTCATCGTCGCCTCGGGGAAGATACCCACCAACTCGCCAGCCTTGAGGTAGGTGACGGCGTCTCGGAAGGACTGGCTGCCCTGCTCACGGTCCACGGGGATGTGCCGCATGCCGCGCATGAGCGGCCCACCAAGCCAGTGCTTGAAGACTGCATCCTTGGCCATGTAGCGCACGAGGCGCTTTCCGCGACGATGAGCAGGCTCTCCGCCCAGTGCGAAGTCAAGGAAGCTCGTGTGGTTCATCGCAAGCAGCGCACCGCCCTCGAGCGGAATGTTCTCCTCGCCCACCACATCGAAGCGGACGCCTAGGCCAGCGAAGACCCCCTTGGCCACACCGATGATGGGTCGATACGTCGGATCCCGACGAAACGGAGCGGTAGCCACACGCATGACGGTATCGGCTGGCAGGCTGGACCCGTGACCGATACCAGCGACGCGCCCGGTCAGCATCCGGATCCCTCAGGCAGCGGTGATGCCGGAGCGGCGGCTCCCAGTAAAGAGGAGCGTGCCCAGGCCGTTGCGCTCGAGGACTTCATCCTGGCCCTTGGGCGGGCGCAGCTCGCCGCCGGCTATCCCGTCGACGACGTGACGACGACCCTCAACGCGGTTGCTCGGGCCTACGACCGCACCGACTTCGGCATCTTCGTGCTGCCCAACGCCGTGATGGTGGATGATCCCGTCGTCGGGCGCGCGCGTGTCATCCCCGAGGGCAACGCTCCCCTCCGGCTGGACCAGGCGGCAGACGTCCATGACATCGCCGCGCAGGCACGTCGAGGGACACTCGATCTCACCCAGGGGACGCGCGAGCTCGAGGAGTTGCCGGCCAAGCCCCCGCGATTCGCACCGTGGCTGTCGATCGTCGGCTATGGCGTTGCCTCAGCTGGCTTCGCGCTGGTCTTCCGATTGAGTCTGTGGGGCGTCGCGATGGCCGCCATCCTCGGGCTGTTCGTCGGCATCATGCAGGCCTACACGCGCACACGGCCCAACCTCGCACCACTCGTACCGCCCGTGGCCGCGACGCTGTGCTCCTTTGCCGTCTTCGGCTTCGCATCCCTCATCGATCAGGAGGTGCAGCCGCTTCGAGTCGTCGTTGCACCTCTCATCACGCTCATCCCTGGCGCTGCGCTCACGCGAGCGACCCAAGAGCTGGCGAGCGGGCATGTCGTCTCCGGAGCGTCCCGACTCATCGCGTCGATCGTGCAGATCCTCATCCTCGCGTTCGGCATCCTCGTCGGGAGCCTGCTCGCACGTGTCTCTCCCTACGACCTCACGGACCTCACTGAGACGCAGCTCCCCCTGTGGGCTGCGTGGATCGGCGCCGCCGTGTACGCCGTCGGTCAGGCCCTGGCCTTCAATGAGCCACGTGGCGCACTCGTGCCGGTGGTCCTGCTGCTGCTCGTCGCCTTCAGTATCCAGCAGGTGGTGTCCATCACCCTGGACGCCGTTATCGCCGCCGGATTGGCTGCGACTGTCGCTCTCTTCCTCGCCATCGTCATCCAAGATCGCGGAAAGCGGGAGATGCCCGCCTTCGTGCTCTTCTCACCCGTGTTCTGGCTCCTCGTGCCCGGATCCCTCGGGCTGGTCGCACTCACCGAGGCCATCACGGGGTCGCCCGACGACTCGTTGCCGAAGGCCGAGGACGACGTGGTCGGAGCGACACCCACCAACGGCGCCGGAATGCCCACCTTCAGCGACCTCAGCATCAGCAGCGAGGGCTCGGTCCTTCTGATCTTTGGCGCGTCCATCATCGCCATCACCATCGGAATGCAGATCGCGTCGATCGCCGGCCGCCTTGTCCGCAA
>CAJBMR010000094.1 GCA_903954205.1 uncultured bacterium
CCGGCGGCCGCTTCCCGATGACTGGCTCAGGTACGCCGCCCTCGATGTCGAGGTACTCGTCGACCTGCACGATGTCCTGGTCGCCGACCTCGCCACCTCCGGCAAGGCGCCGTGGGCCGAAGAGGAATTCCTCGCTGTCCTCCACCAGCCGCCGCCGCCCGCCCGGCGCGACCCGTGGCGGCGCACCTCGGGTATGCACCGTGTGCGCGGTCGCCGACCGCTCGCCGTGGTGCGGGCTCTGTGGGAATCGCGAGATGATCTCGCGCAGCGGATGGATGTGAGTCCCGGCCGCGTCCTCGCAGACTCCGCTATCGTCGCAGCCGCCTCCGCTTCGCCACGAGACCGTGACGCTCTGGCCGCACTCCCTGAATTCCGCAAAGGCCACGCGGCCCGGCATCTGGATCGATGGTGGCGTGCAGTCGAGCTCGCGCACTCCCTACCCGAAGACGATTTGCCCGCCCCGGCGCTGCCCTCGGACGGTCCGCCGCCCGCGCGCGTCTGGCGCGATCGCGACCCGGTCGCGGCCGATCGCCTGGCACGCGCGCGCGCAGCGCTCGCCGACATCGCCGAAGCTCATGCGATGCCCGTGGAGAATCTCATCTCACCGGATTCCGTGCGCAGATGGGCGTGGGATCCGCCCATGCCCATCGATACCGAGACGGTCGGTGCGGCACTGGCCCGAGCCGGTGCGCGTCCGTGGCAGGTGGCCCTGTGCGCGCAAGCCCTCGCCGATTCTGCGGAGGAGTGATCAGCCCAGCGAATCCTGCGCCGGGGTGACCCCCTCCGACATGGCAGCAAGTGGCGCCGCCACGCGCTCCGTGACCCGGCGTGCAATGTCCTGAGCGCTCAAGCCGGCATGCGCCAGCACGCTTGCCCTGGCACCGTGATCAGGGAACGCGGAAGGCATTCCGAAGGTCAGGGCCGGGGTGGTGACACCGGCGTCCTCCAACATGGTGCGCAGGGCCGTGCCGACGCCCCCCGCACGCATGTTGTCCTCGATCACCACGACCAGGTCCGCGTCGGCTGCTAGCCCCGCCAGACGTGCCGGCACCGGGAGCACCCATCGCGGATCGGCCACCGTCGCCGTGATGCCTTGAGCGGCCAGGGCATCGGCCACCTCCAGGCCCAGCGTGGCAAACGCTCCGATAGCGACGACGAGGACGTCGCAGGAGGCTGTCTCACGCAGGATGTCGACACCGTCGATGCGACGTACGGCGGGGATGTCCTCAGCAACCGCCCCCTTGGGGAAGCGCACCACCGTCGGACCGTCGGAGATGCCCACCGCCTCCCGAAGTTGCTCCCTCAGGCTGTGAGCATCACGAGGGGCGGCCAAGCGAAGACCCGGCACGACGCCGAGGAGCGACATATCCCAGATGCCGTTGTGACTGGGGCCATCGTCACCGGTCACGCCAGCTCGATCTAGGACAAAGGTGACGCCCGCCCGGTGCAGCGCGCAGTCCATGATCACCTGGTCGATCGCACGGTTGAGGAAGGTGGCGTAGACGGCCACCACCGGATGAAGGCCGGCGTAGGCCATGCCTGCTGCGCTCGTAGCCGCGTGCTGCTCGGCGATGCCCACGTCAAAGGTGCGCTCGGGGAACTGCTGCGCAAACCGGTCCAGTCCCGTCGGGCCAAGCATCGCCGCCGTGATGGTCACGACGTCAGGTGACTCCTTGCCGATCGCCACCATCTCGTCGGCGAACACCGATGTCCAGGTGGGGCCGGATGCGCGCAGCGGTTGACCCGTCTCGGGATCGATAACCCCGATGCCATGGAATCGATCCGCCTCATCCTGCTCGGCCGGTGCATAGCCTCGCCCCTTCTCCGTGATCACGTGGACCACGACAGGACCGGGATAGTCGCGCGCGCGACGCAAGGCATGCTCGACCTCGACGGTGTCATGCCCATCGATGGGGCCGACGTACTTCAGGCCGAGGTCTTCGAACATCCCCTGAGGGGCGACGATGTCCTTCAGGCCCTTCTTCATCCCGTGAAGGGCCTCGTAGACGGGTGCGCCGACGACGGGCGTGCGCTGCAGCGTGCGTCGCCCCCATCCCAGGAATCGCTCGTATCCCTGGGTCGTGCGCAGCGTCGCGAGGTGATGCGCCATGCCCCCAATAGTCGGCGAGTAAGACCGCTCATTGTCGTTGACGAGGATCACCAGCGGGCGATCCGAGGCCGCGATGTTGTTGAGCGCCTCCCAG
>CAJBMR010000095.1 GCA_903954205.1 uncultured bacterium
CGCTCGAGGCGGCAGGCGCCTGCGCCGTTGTTCTCGAGGTCGTCCCTGCCGACCTCGCCGCACGCGTATCCGAGGTGCTCACGATCCCCACGATCGGAATCGGCGCCGGTGGCGCGACGGATGCCCAGGTCATCGTGTGGCAGGACATGGCGGGTCTCACCGCCGGGCCACGGCCTAAGTTCGTCAAGGCCTACGCCGACCTGCGCACGATCCTCGGCACTGCCGCAGCGGACTGGGCCGGCGATGTGCGTTCAGGCGCCTACCCCGCTCCCGAACACGCCTACGCGTAGATCCGCGCCCAGCTCTCAGACGTCGGTGATGCGCACGCCCGCGTGGGCCTTGTAGCGCCGGTTCATTGAGATCAGGTTGGCCGTGAAGGCCTCGACCTGGCCGGCGTTGCGCAGGCGGCCGCCGTAGACCCCGCGCATCCCCGGGACAAGACCGGCGATCGCCTGGACGGTGTCGGTGGCCTCGCGATCGTCCCCGAGCACCAGGACATCGGTGTCGATGCTGTCGACCGATTCGTCGAGTAGGAGTACGGCGGAGATGTGATGGAAGGCGGCCACGACGCGGGCGTCAGGCAGGACACTCGCGGCCTGCTGAGCCGCCGAGCCTTCCGGCACGGGCAGAGCGAAGGCACCCTGCTTGTCGAAGCCGAGCGGATTCACGCAATCAACGACGATCTTGCCTACGAGTGCACCACTGAGACTCTCCAGGAGCGCACCGTGGCCGTCCCAGGGCACCGCCACGATGACGACGTCGCTCGCAGCAGCGCAGTCCTCATTGGACATGCCGCGCACCGAACCAGGGAGTGCCGAAGCCGCCTCGGCCGCACGCCCGGCGTCACGCGAACCCAGGACAACCTCGCAGCCGGCCATGGCGAGTCGGCGAGCAAGGCCTCGACCCTGCTCGCCCGTGCCACCGAGCACTCCGATGGTCAGGCCCGAGACGTCGGGAAGGGCATAGGGATCCGGCGTGGGTGCGGGAGTGGTCATCGCGCCATCCTGTCAGCGCTGCGGGAGCCGCGCGAATTCGGCCGGATCAGGCGCCATGACATCATCCGCAACCGTGAGCAAGGGATCCCGGCGCGTGCGGATCGATCTCACTCCCCTGCGCACTCAGCCGGCATTCCGGAGGCTCTTCATCGGAGGCCTGGTCACGTCGCTCGGCTCCATGGTCACCTACGTCGCCATCCCCTTCCAGGTCGCCGAGCTCACCGACTCCTTCATCGCGGTGGGTCTCATCGGCCTGGTGGAGTTGGTCCCCCTGGTCGTCTTCGGCCTGTACGGCGGCTCGCTCGCCGACCGCGTCGATCGGCGCATCCTCGTTGTCGGCGGTGAGATCGCAGCCGGCGTCCTCGTGTGCGTCCTCGCGCTGAATGCCTTCCTGCCGTCGCCTCAACTGTGGCTGATCTACGCGGTCGCCATGGTCTTCGCTGCCGTGGACGGCCTGCAGCGACCATCACTGGACGCCATGCTGCCCCGACTGGTCCCCCAGGATCAGCTTTCCGCCGCGAGCGCGCTGAATTCCCTGCGCATGAACTCCGCCGCGCTGGCCGGGCCTGCGGTGGGTGGGATCGTCATCAGCATCTGGGGTGTCGGTGCGGCGTACCTCTTTGATCTCCTTAGTTTCGTTATCGCCATCGCGGTCTTCCTGCGGTTGCCGTCGGTGCGCGCCGGGACCGAGCACGTCGGGTCGAGCGTGCGTCACGTCTGGTCGGGTGTGCGCTACGCGTGGAGCCGCAAGGACATCCTTGGCAGTTACACCATCGACTTCGCTGCGATGACCTTTGCATTTCCGTTTGCACTGTTTCCCTTCATCGCCCAGGAGTACGACGTGCCGTGGGCTCTCGGACTCCTCTACTCGGCCGGCTTCGCCGGCGGTCTCGTCTTCGGTCTCACAAGCGGCTGGGCCATCCGCATCCGCCACTACGGGCGGGCGATCGCCCTCGCCGCTGCCTCCTGGGGTGCTGCCGTCGGTCTCGTCGCGTTCGCCCCGGGGATCTGGTGGGTCCTGGCGCTGCTCGCCGTCGCCGGCTACTTCGACATGCTCAGTGGACACTTTCGGAGCCTGCTGTGGAATCAATCGATCCCCGACGAGGTGCGCGGCCGTATGGCCGGGATCGAGATGCTCAGTTACTCGCTCGGACCCATGCTCGGCCAGGTGAGGAGCACGGCAGCGGCCCAGGCGTACGGACTGCGTACATCGCTCGCCTCAGGAGGAATCCTGTGCATAGTTGCGGTTGGTGTGACGTGTGTGACACTTCCCGCCCTGTGGAAATTCGATGCGCGCACCGATCCGAACGTCGCCGCGCGACGCCGAGAGGCTGACGAAATGGGACGCACGGGCGATCCACGTCACATCAACGGATCGGATTCCGCGGAGGAATAGCACGACATCGAATCGGAAGCCGCGCGCGACACACCGGGGCGTGAAATTGCGGCGATGTCGCGAATTGGCCGCCGAATCTGCAACAGTAGTTCTCGTAAAGCCCTGCCAAGGGGCAGGGAACGACCAACTGGAGGCACCGTGGCGGTCGCGAAGAAGACCACTGCGCGCAAGCGGACGGCCAAGAAGGCCCCCGCCAAGCGCGCCGCAGCGAAGAAGGCACCCGCGCGCAAGCGCACTGACAAGAAGGCTGCACCTAAGAAGGCATCAGTGAAGAAGACGGTCGCGCGCAAGCGCACTGCAGCCAAGAAGGCTGTGAAGAAGGCCGTGAAGAAGGCAGCCCCGAAGAAGGCTGCGAAGAAGGCACCCGCGCGCAAGCGCACTGCCAAGAAGGCCGCGCCGAAGAAGGCCGCAGCCAAGAAGGCACCCGCGCGCAAGCGCACTGCCAAGAAGGCCGCGCCGAAGAAGGCCGCCCGCAAGGCACCTGCGCGCAAGCGCACTGCCAAGAAGGCTGCTCCGAAGCGCGCCGCAGCCAAGAAGACCGCTCGCAAGGCACCCGCGCGCAAGCGCACCGCCAAGCGGGCTCCCGCGCGCAAGCGCTAGGACCC
>CAJBMR010000096.1 GCA_903954205.1 uncultured bacterium
GACATGGATTTGCTCGTGGAGGTGTGCGGCAACATCGCCGGTCGCTCCTTCTGCGCCCTCGGCGATGCTGCCGCGACCCCCTACCCCGCGGCCCTGAAGTACTTCCGCGACGAGTTCGAGGCCGCGACCCACACGCCCGTCGACGAGGCCTTCCCGCCGGCGGCTTCCTACGTCTTCGGTGAGGTGGCCGCGCGATGACCATCGCCCCGCAGAGTCCTGCCGGTGTCGCCCCCGCCGACGTCGTGACGGTGACCGTCGACGGCATCGAGGTGCGCGTGCCCAAGGGCATGCTCGTGATTCGCGTCGCCGAGCTCATGGGCATCGAGATCCCTCGCTTCTGCGATCACCCGCTTCTCGATCCTGTCGCCGCATGCCGCATGTGCCTCATCGAGATCGAGGGCCAGGGCAAGCCTCAGCCTGCTTGCGCCATTGCCGTGACCGATGGAATGGTCGTGCGCACTCAGCGCACCTCGCCCATGGCCGATGCGGCGCAGGAGGGGGTGATGGAGTTACTCCTCCTCAACCATCCTCTCGACTGCCCCGTGTGCGACAAGGGCGGCGAGTGCCCACTCCAGAATCAGGCGATGACCGCCGGTCGCGGCACCTCACGCTTCGAAGAAGAGAAGCGCACCTTCGAGAAGCCGATCAACATGAGCGCGCAGATCCTGCTCGACCGTGAGCGCTGCGTCTCCTGCGCGCGGTGCACGCGCTTTGCCGAACAGATCGCGGGCGATCCCATGCTCGAGCTCCTCGAGCGCGGCGCCAAGCAGCAGGTCGGCATCGCGCCCGACCAGCCCTTCGACTCCTACTTCTCGGGCAACACCATCCAGATTTGCCCCGTGGGTGCGCTCACGAGTTCCCTCTACCGCTTCCGGGCACGGCCCTTCGACCTGGTGAGCACGCCGACCACGTGCGAGCACTGCGCATCCGGCTGCTCGCTGCGCACCGATGTGCGCCGCGGGGTTGTGACGCGTCGCCTCGCGTGGGATGACCCCGAGGTCAATGAGGAGTGGAACTGCGACAAGGGCCGCTTCGCCTTTATCTACACGAATGAGGGTCGCATCGCCTCCCCGCTCGTGCGTGAGAACGGCGAGCTACGCCCGGCCTCGTGGCCGGAGGCGCTCGATATCGCGGCGCGCGGCCTGGCTTCCGCCCGCGGTCGCGCAGGAGTCCTCACCGGTGGTCGCCTCACGCGTGAGGACGCCTACGCCTACGCGAAGTTCGCGCGAGTGGCCATGGGCACCGGCGACATCGACTTCCGCGCGCGCGTCGCCAGCGACGAAGAGTCGCAGTTCCTCGCATCGTCGGTCGCCGGCAAGCCGCTCGGGCCGACGTACGCCGATCTCGACAAGGCTCCCGCCGTCCTGCTCGTCGGCCTAGAGCCCGAAGACGAGTCGCCGATCATCTTCCTGCGCCTGCGCGCTGCCACACGCAAGGGCGGTCCCCGCGTCGTCTCCCTGTCCCCCGTGCGCACGCGCGGCATGGACAAGATGAACGCCGAGTGGTGGGCTGTCCAGCCCGGTGGCGAGGCCATCGCCCTGCGCCGACTGATGGGTGGGGAGCAGGCTGCCGACACGCTGGCCGCACTGCGTCAGCCCGGGGCGGTCATCCTCGTGGGTGAGCGCATGGCGGGTGTCCCCGGTGCGCTTTCGGCGGCTGCGGAACTTGCGTCCACCACGGGGGCGCGCCTGGGCTGGGTTCCCCGCCGTGCGGGCGAGCGCGGTGCGCTCGATGCGGGTGCGCTCGCGGGTCTTCTACCCGGTGGCCGCCCGGCGAACGACGCTCGTGCGCGCGAGGAAGTCGCCGTCGTCTGGGGCGTGGACCCCAGCAGCCTGCCCACGGGCGGTCGCTCGAGCCAGGCCCTCGTCGACGAGATCCTCGGTGACGGGTCGCGCGTGGAGCGCGACGAGCAGCGGAGCCTTGACGCGCTGCTCGTTGCGGGACTCGAGGTTGCAGACCACCCGCGTGCGGAGGATCTGCGACGCGCGATCACTGCAGTCCCCTTCGTCGTCGCACTCTCCACGCACCACAACGAAGTGACCGAGGCAGCCGACGTGGTCTTCCCCGTCGCCGTCGTGGCCGAGAAGGCCGGCTCGTTCACCGACTGGGAGGGCCGCAACAAGCCGTTCTCGGCCGCCATCCACGGAGCGCAGTCCATCTCCGACGGGCGAGTCCTCGCCATGATCGCCGACGTCATGGATGTGCCCTTTGGCACCGGCGATGTCAGTGCCCTGCGCAGTGAGATGGACCGTCTGGGCATGTGGTCGGGTGAGCGCCCCGCGGCACCATCCGTGTCGCCCGCCCTCGACGAGGCCGCAGGTACGACCGCTCTGGCCACCTGGCGACTCCTTCTCGACGCCGGCGCGATGCAAGAGGGTGAGCCGCACCTGGCGGCCACCGCGCGGCCGACCGAGGCCCTCATGGGGGCGCAGACCGCGCGGGCGCTCGGCCTCACCGAGGCCGCCAGCGTGGTCGTGTCCACGAACGAGGGATCAATCGAACTCCCCCTGTGCATCGCCGACGTCGTCGAAGGCGCGGTGTGGATCCCGATGACCTCCGGGGGCTCGCGAGCCCTCGCCATCGGTGCATCGCACGGCTCACGGGTGCGCGTCACGGGAGGTAGGGCATGACCGGGATGACCTTCAACGACCCCTGGTGGCTGGTGCTGCTCAAGGTCCTCGCGATCTTCGTCATGCTCGTGCTCCTCACCCTCTTCACTATCTGGTGGGAGCGCCGCGTCGTGGCACGCATGCAGTCGCGCGTCGGCCCCAACCGTGTCGGCCCCTTCGGCCTGCTGCAGTCCCTGATGGATGGTTTCAAGCTGGCGCTGAAGGAGGAGATCATCCCCAAGACGGCACATCGGGCCGTCTACTGGATCGCTCCGGTGATCTCGGCGACGATGGCCTTCATTGCCTTCGCCGTGATCCCCTTCGGTCCGATGGTGAGCATCTTCGGGGTCGAGACCCCGCTCCAGTTGACCGACTTCCCTGTCTCGGTGCTCTACGTCCTTGCCGTCGCCTCCATCGGCATCTACGGAATCGTGCTCGCCGGCTGGTCTTCGGGATCGACGTACCCGCTTCTCGGCGGCCTGCGCTCATCGGCGCAGATGATTTCCTACGAGCTCGCGATGTCCATGTCCTTCGTCGCGGTCTTCCTGTACGCCGGCTCGATGTCCACCTCGGCGATCGTGGCCGCCCAGGAACCGATCTGGTACGCCGTGATCCTGCTGCCGTCCTTCCTCATCTATGTGACGGCGATGGTGGGCGAGACCAACCGCGCACCGTTCGACCTGCCCGAGGCGGAGGGCGAGCTCGTCGGCGGATTCCACACGGAGTACTCGTCGCTGAAGTTCGCGATGTTCTTCCTCGCGGAGTACATCAACATGGTCACCGTCTCCGCGCTGGCCACCACCCTCTTCCTTGGCGGCTGGCGCGCACCGTGGCCCATCTCGCTGTGGGAGAGCGCCAACACCGGCTGGTGGCCGTTGCTGTGGTGGCTCATCAAGGTCCAACTCTTCATCTTCGTCTTCATCTGGCTGCGCGGCACGCTGCCGCGATTGCGCTACGACCAGTTCATGCGATTCGGATGGAAGATCCTCATCCCGGCATCCCTGGTGTGGATCGTCATCGTGGCGGCGGCTCGTGTCGTGCGCAATGAGTTCTCCGTCACGACCCAGGAGCTCCTACTCCTCGGTGCGGGCGCACTCATCGTGATCGTGGTCGGATCGTGGGTCCTCCAGATCCGCACCGCACGCCAGGAGAAGCGCGATCTTGAGGAGTCGGCAGCACAGGCTGCCAAGCCCTTCGACCCCTATGCGGGTGGCTACCCTGTGCCGCCCCTGCCGGGTCAGGAATTCACCTACACCTCAAGGCGCGCGCGCGCCGGCAGCACGCTTGCCGGCACTGCCGTGACCGCCATCGGGCCCGGCGGGTCGGCGGAGCCGCCCCTGTCGGGCTACGTGGCCGAGGCGACATCCGACGACGAGCAGCCGAAGGAGGATGGCAATGCCTGAGCTGCCCCCCGCCGTACGCGGCTTCGGCGTCACCTTCGCGACCATGTTCAAGAAGGTCGTCACCGAGGAGTACCCCGAGCAGGCCGACCGCTACCCGCCCAAGCCGCGCTTCCACGGCCGGCACCAGCTCAATCGCTGGGCCGACGGTCTGGAGAAGTGCATCGGGTGCGAGCTGTGCGCATGGGCATGCCCGGCCGATGCCATCCTCGTTGAGGCCGACAGCAACACCGAGGAGGCACGTTTCTCCCCGGGCGAGCGCTACGGCCGCGTCTACCAGATCAACTACCTGCGCTGCATCTTCTGCGGCCTGTGCATCGAGGCCTGCCCGACGCGCGCGCTCACGATGACCAATGAGTACGAGCTCGCCGACGACAACCGCGCCGATCTGATCTTCGAGAAGAAGGATCTCCTCGCTCCCATGCTCCCCGGCATGATCGCGCCGCCGCACCGCATGGTGCCCGGCACCACGGAGCAGGACTACTACGCCGGTAAGGTCTCGGGCTCGGTGCCGGAGCAGGAGCCGGCCGGGGATGAGCGGATCTGGGCCGAGACCCAGGTGCCCGCAGCTCGGGAGGACGGCGCATGACCGAGACCGGCACCAGCACTGCCGAGGCGGCGGTCTTCTGGGTGTGTGCCGTCCTTGCTGTCACCGGCGGCCTGGGCCTCATCCTGTCGCGCCGCGCGGTCCATAGCGCCCTGTGGGTGGCGCTGACGATGATCAGTCTCGCCGTGCTCTACCTGGCCAACGCTGCGCCTTTCCTGGGGATGGTGCAGATCATCGTCTACACCGGCGCGGTCATGATGCTCTTCCTCTTCGTGCTCATGGTCGTCGGCGTTGACTCGAGTGATTCGCTGGTCGAGACGCTCAGGGGCCAGCGCGTCGTCGGCATCCTGCTTGCTGCTGGTTTCGGAATCCTCCTTGTCCTTGCGATCGGCACCGCTTTGAGCGGCGTCGCGTCCGTCGGCCTCGATGCTGCCAACTCGGAGTACGGCGGCAACGTCGAAGGCATCGCACGTCTCCTCTTCGGCGAGTACCTCTTCGCCTTCGAGGTGGTGGCCGGACTGCTCATCACCGCGGCGCTCGGTGCCCTCGTCCTGGCGCATCGCGAGCGCTGGCAGCCGCGCAAGACGCAGCGCGAGCTTTCGGAGGAGCGCGTGCGTAGCGGCGAGCATGTCGGCCCGATGCCGGCTCCAGGCGTCTACGCCCGCCACAACGCCGTCGACACCCCTGCGCTCCTACCCGATGGCTCGGTGTCGGAGATCTCCGTCCCGGGCCCGCTGCGCGCACGCGGCGACCTGCGCCCGGTCGACACCGCTGCCGTGGCAGAGACCGACGCCCTTGCCTCAGGTCGTGCCGCCCTCGGTCCCGCCGAACATCCCGTCGCGGACGATCCCGGCACGTCTCCGGGAGAGCCGCGATGAGTCCCGAGAGCTACGTCATCCTGGCCGCGGTGCTCTTCACCATCGGCACGGTCGGGGTGCTCGTGCGTCGCAACGCGATCGTCGTCTTCATGTCGATCGAGCTCATGCTCAACGCGGCCAATTTGGCCTTCGTCGCCTTCGCTCGCATGCAGGGCAACCTCGAGGGGCAGGTGATCGCCTTCTTCGTGATGGTGGTGGCCGCCGCAGAGGTGGTCGTGGGCCTGGCGATCATCGTGGCGATCTACCGATCGCGACGTTCAGCTTCTATCGACGAACCCAACCTGCTCAAGTACTGATGACCGCCCCCGGGGCGAGACACGCCCCTGGGTCAGAGAAGGACATGACGTGATCAAGAAGGAGGCGCCGTGATCGGGACCGGCGCTGCTCGGCTGGCGGACGCGACCCAGATCGCGCCCGTCATCCAGCCCTTGGCAGAGGCCACGGGGGTCTTCTCCTACCTCTGGCTGCTGCTCGCCCTGCCGCTGCTGGGCGCGACCGTCCTGCTCCTCGGCGGACGGCGCACCAACCGCTGGGGCCCCTACTTCGCCGTGCTCATGGTGGTGGGCGCTGCGGTCTACGCCATCATCCTGCTGCTGGGCCTGCTGGGCCGCTCCGCTGATGACCGAGCCGTCGGGCAGACCCTCTTCGAATGGGTCTTCGTGGGCGGCTTCACTGCACCGGTGGCCCTCCAGCTCGACCAGTTGTCCATCGTCTTCGTGCTCCTCATCACCATCGTCGGTTCGCTGATCCACATCTACTCGCTCGGCTACATGGAGCACGACCCGGACAAGCGGAAGTTCTTCGGCTACCTCAACCTCTTCGTCGCCTCCATGCTCCTGCTCGTCCTCGCCGACAACTACCTCTTGCTCTACGTCGGCTGGGAGGGCGTGGGCCTGGCGTCCTACCTGCTCATCGGCTTCTGGCAGTACAAGCCGAGTGCGGCTGCTGCGGCCAAGAAGGCTTTCGTCATGAACCGCATCGGCGACGTCGGACTGAGCCTGGCGATCATGCTGATCTTCGTCACGTTCGGCACCGTCGTCTTCGACGAGGTCTTCGCGATGGCAGGCGAGGCGGGTGAATCCACCCTCACCTGGATTGGCCTGCTGCTCCTTCTTGCGGCTTGTGGCAAGTCCGCGCAGTTCCCGCTCCAGGCCTGGCTCCTCGACGCGATGGAGGGCCCCACTCCGGTTTCGGCACTCATCCACGCGGCCACGATGGTCACGGCTGGCGTCTACCTCATCGTGCGCAGCGGTGCGATCTACGACGGCACGGTCTTCGCGCTCACGGCCGTCATGGTCATCGGCGTCATCACGATGTTCCTCGGCGCCTTCATCGGATCGGCGAAGGACGACATCAAGAAGTCGCTGGCCGGCTCCACGATGAGCCAGATCGGCTACATGGTGCTGGCGGCTGGTCTTGGCCCCGTCGGATACGTCTTCGCGATCTTCCACCTGCTCACGCACGGTGTCTTCAAGGCCAACCTCTTCCTCGGTGCCGGCTCGGTGATCCACGGCATGAATGGCGAGCAGGACATGCGCCGCTACGGCGCGCTGCGCAAGGTCATGGTGGTCACCTGGCTCACCTTCATGGCGGCCTACCTCGCCATCATCGGAATCCCGCCGTTCTCCGGCTTCTGGTCCAAGGACGACATCATTCACGCGGCGTTCGAGGTCAATGTTTTCGTCGGCGTCTGCGCGATCATCGCGGCGGGCATCACCGGCTTCTACATGACGCGCATGGTGATCATGACGTTCTTCGGCAAGGCCCGCTGGCCCGATGACGCCCATCCGCACGAGTCCAAGGCCGTGATGACGATCCCGCTCATCATTCTTGCGCTCGGGTCGATGTTCACGGGTCTCGCGCTGCTCTTCTGGGGCGACATCATCGACTGGCTCACGCCGGTGACGGGCCTCGAGCAGTCGCCGCTGCCCTTCCCGACCATCCTGCTCGAAATCGCCACGCTGATCGTCGTCCTCATCGGTGTCGCCATCGCCATCGGGATGTACCGCAAGAACGTGCCGATCGAGGCACCCCAGGACGTCAACATCCTTACGAAGGCGGCACGCAACAGCATGTACGACGATGCCATCAACGACGTCCTCGTCGTCCAGCCGACCTACAGCGTCTCGCGTGCCTTGATCGGGATCGACAACCGCGGCATCGACGCAGTCGTCAACGGCCTGGCGGCCTTCGTCGGCGGATCCGGTGAGCGCCTGCGGCGCTGGCAGACTGGCTTCGCCCGCTCCTACGCGCTGGCGATGGTCGGTGGTGCCGTCCTCGTCGTGGTCGTGCTCGCGGTGGTGAGGCTCCCGTGACGACGATTCCCTGGCTCACGATCCTGGGCGTGCTTCCGCTTGTCGGCGCCCTCGTGCTCCTCGTACTCCCGCGCGACAACGCCCGCCTCATCAAGCAGGTGGCCCTCGTCTTCTCGCTCGCAGCGCTCGTCTTCACGGTGGTGATGGGCCTGCAGTTCGACGCCGACTCCACGGCGGCCTTCCAGTTCGTGGAGAGCTACCCGTGGATTCCCGCCTTCGGCATTTCCTACAGCGTGGGCGTCGACGGCATCGGCCTGGTGCTGGTGGCCCTCGCCACGACCCTCGTGCCGGTGACCATCCTGGCCGGGTGGAACGACGTCGAGGACGGGCGCAACGTCAAGGGCTACTTCGCCATGATCCTCGTCCTCGAGACGCTCATGATCGGGGTCTTCTCCGCGACCGACGTCTTCCTCTTCTACGTCCTCTTCGAGGTCATGCTCATCCCGATCTATTTCCTCATCGGGCGCTACGGCGGACCCAATCGGGCGTACGCCGCGACGAAGTTCCTCATCTACAGCCTGGTGGGCGGCCTCCTCATGCTTGCCGCGCTCATCGGCCTCTACGTCGTCTCGGCGCAGCAGCTCGGTCAGGGCACCTTCGACTTCGCGGCACTGGTCGGGCTCGACATCGACCCCACCACCCAGAAGATCCTCTTCCTCGGATTCTTCATCGCCTTCGCGATCAAGGCGCCGCTGTGGCCCTTCCACACGTGGCTCCCGGACGCCGCCAAGGAGTCCACGCCGGCGACCGCGGTGCTGCTCATCGGCGTCCTCGACACGGTCGGCACCTTCGGCATGATCCGCTACCTCCTGCCGATCTTCCCGTCCGCGTCGGAGTTCTACGCGCCGATCATCATCGCGATGGCCGTCATCGGCATCATCTACGGCGCGCTCGTCGCGCTGGGCCAGACCGACATGAAGCGTCTCTTCGCCTACAGTTCCATGTCGCACTTCGGCTTCATCGCCCTCGGCATCTTCGTCTTCACGACCTGGTCGATGACGGGCTCGACTCTCTACATGCTGGGCCACGGCCTTGCGACCGCCGCAGTCTTCCTCACTGCCGGATTCCTCATGCAGCGTGCGGGTGGCTCGAGTGCCATTGCGACGTACGGCGGAGTCAACAAGGTCGCCCCGGTCCTCGCGGGCTTCTTCCTCTTCGCGGTGATGTCGGCGATCGCGCTTCCCGGCCTGGCAAGCTTCGTGGGCGAGTTCCTCGTGCTCCTCGGCACCTTCTCGCGCTACGTCGTGGTGGCGGTCATCGCCTCGCTCGGCATCGTGCTCGCGGCGGCCTATGGCCTGAGGCTCTACCAAAAGGTCGCGACCGGGCCCGAGTCCCCGCATGTGGAGGGGATGAGGGACCTGGGCGGTCGCGAGGTGACGTCGCTGGTGCCCGTCGTTCTCCTCACCATCGTCCTCGGTGTCTTCCCCGCACCGGTCCTCAATGTCGTCAACCCGGCGGTGGACCGGGTGATGGACTCCATCGGGATGACCGATCCCGCGCCTGCCCTCGCACCGGCGGGAGGTGAGCAGTGAATCCCGATGTGATGGTTGCGCCTGACATCAACTACCTCGCCATCCTGCCCATGATCATCGTCGCGGCAGCCGCGGTGCTCGGCGTCATCGTCGAGACATTCCTCGGTCGTGGTGCCCGTCGCCCTGTCCAGCTCGTGCTCGTCTTCGGCTCGCTCGCCGGTGCCTTCGCTGCCCTCATCTGGCAGTCTGGCACGCGCTCGCTCGAGGTCGAGGGGGCCTTGGCGATCGACGGACCCGGCATCCTCCTTATGGGGCTGGTGCTCCTTGTCGCCTTCGTCGCGGCGATGCTGCTGGCCGAGCGTCAGCTCGACCCGGCGGGCGATGCGTTCGCTCCACGGGCCTCAGCACTCCCCGGCTCACTCGAAGAGCGTGAACTCACCCGTCGTGGCTACCTCCAGACCGAGGTCTGGCCACTCTTCCTCTTCGCCGTACTCGGCATGCTCCTCTTCGTCACCTCGACCAACCTCCTCGTGATGTTCGTGTCCCTGGAGGTCATGTCCCTTCCGCTCTACCTCCTGGCGGGTATGGCGCGCCGGCGACGCCTGCTCTCGCAGGAGGCCGCTCTGAAGTACTTCATCCTCGGAGCCTTCTCCTCGGCCTTCTTCCTCTTCGGTGCCGCCCTGGTCTACGGCTTTGCCGGAAGTGTGGACTTCGGCGAAATCGCCGACGCACTCGCAGCCAAGCCCGGAGAGACAGCCCTCATCGTCATCGGCCTGGCCATGCTGGTGGTGGGCCTGCTCTTCAAGGTCGGCGCGGTTCCCTTCCACCAGTGGGTACCCGACGTCTACCAGGGGTCGCCGGCGCCGGTGACGGCGTTCATGGCGGCCGCGGTCAAGATCGCCGCCTTCGGCGCGATGCTCCGCCTGCTCTACGTCGCCTTCGGCGGCCTGCGCTGGGACTGGGAGCCCCTGCTCTGGGTGGTCGCGGGCCTCACCATGCTGGTGGGGTCGCTCGTGGCGATCGCCCAGACCGATATCAAGCGCATGATCGCCTATTCCTCGATCGCGCAGGC
>CAJBMR010000097.1 GCA_903954205.1 uncultured bacterium
CCCCTGCGGCAGACTCGGCAACCACTGCCGTGCTCATGCGGGCAACCTATCCGGGGTGATGAGGGCCCCTGATCAGGAGCCGGTCAAAGCGGCGTAGTCGGACTGGAGCTTGGCCTTCTGCTCCTCATTGAGCGGGATGAAGAGTGCATCGGCCGCGATGGTGGAGTCATTGGCAACGTAGTAGTCGAAGAACGCCTTCACCTCGGGCTTGGCGAGCGCCTGCTTGGACGGGTAGATGAAGAGAGGGCGCGCCAGCGGTGTGTAGGTGCCGTCCTGGGCGGTCTCCACGCTCGGGGCGACACAGCCGGCACCGCTGTCGATCTGCACCGCGGTGAGCTTGTCGGCGTTCTCCTCGTAGTAGGTGAAGCCGAAGTAGCCGAGGCCACCCTCGGAGCCGCTCACGCCCTGCACCGTGACGTTGTCGTCCTCCGTCGGGGTGTAGTCGGTGCGGCTCGCACCCTCCTCGCCATTGATGGCGTCGGTGAAGTAGTCGAAGGTGCCCGAGTCGGTGCCCGCGCCGAAGAGCGCCAGCGGGACATCGGGAAAGTCGGGGCGGACCTGGTTCCAGTTGTTCACGGTTGAGCCCGGTGCCCAGATCGCGCCGAGCTCCTCGACGGTGAGGCACGTAGCCCAGGTGTTCTCCTTGTTGACGACGATCGTGATGGCGTCGACGGCGACCTGTAGCCCGGCGTACTGGATCCCGGCGGCCTCGCATGCCGCGGCCTCCTCGTCCTTGATGGAGCGCGACGCATCGTTGGCGTCGGTCTCGCCACGGCAGAACTTCTCGAATCCGCCGCCCGTGCCCGATGAGCCCACGGTGACCTGGACGCCGGGGTTGGCGGCCATGAAGTCCTCGGCCGCGAGTGCGGTGAGCGGGTAGACGGTCGAGGAGCCGTCGATGCGGACGGCGCCGCTCAGGTTGGAATCGCCCGAGGCGCTGGAGTCGCTGCTCGAACCCCCGCCACAGGCGGCGAGCACGAGTGCGCTGGAGATAGCGAGTGCCGCAAGGGCGGCGGTGCGGGTGCGATTCACCCTGGTCCTCCTGTGAGTCGATTGCATGGTCTCGATGACGTGACGTCGAGAAACATAGGAAACCCGGGTGACCCCGCAGCGGGGCCATGATGAACAAAAGATGAACGAAAATTGTCGGGCTGATGAATCAATCCCGGGAGACCGAGTGACGCTCGACGGCGAGCACCGTGGGCTCCTCGCCGTCCGGGGTGAAGTGCCGGTGGACGACGAGGAATCCGCCCGGTGGGAGCTTGGGGTCGAGGTCGAAGGGACCCGTGATGCGCATGCTGGCGACGACTTCCACGAGGGCGGGCAGGAGCGGTCGGTGCGTGCACACGACAAGCGGCCGAGGGTCGAGGAGGAGTTCGCGCATACGTCGCGCCGCCCGCTTGGGGCGGTCGTGGAAGGACTCCTCGCTCAGTGCTGGCTCGAGGCGCACGTCGGCGTCGAGGGACTTGGCATATCGGCGCACGGTCTCGAGGCAACGGGAGGCATCGGAGGAGTGGACACGCTCGATGCCGTACGCCGTCAGCATCGGCACGAGGTCCTTAGCCTGCGAGCGTCCCTTGCCCGAGAGCGGGCGGTCCGCGTCGATCTTGCTGTCCCAGTCGGCTCGCTTCATGGCCTGGGTATGGCGCAGCAGGATGAGCGGACTGCTCGGCGGCAGGGCTACTGCCTCACGGACGAGATCGGCGTCGCGCGGATAGGTGAGCCTGGCGGTCGCCTGCTCGGCCGGAAGCCACTCGACTGACTCGACCTCGTCGTCGGGGGCGAAGCCTTCATCGGACCCGACTCGAGCGGCCCAGTAGTCGACCACCTTGGGCAAGCCCAGGGCGACGTACTCCTGCCGCAGCAGTGGGGGCCCGAGCACCGGCACGATCCCCGTCTCCTCGTCGCACTCGCGCACAGCCGCCACGACCGCGTGCTCGCCGGGCTCGATCTTGCCCTTGGGCAGGGACCAGTCGGCGCGCAGCCCTCGTCGGATGACCGCGATCTCGGGGCCGGTGGCCCCGTCTCGTACGACGACCACACCCGCGGCCCGCACGACCTCCGAGTCGGTCATAGAGGGCAGTCTGGACTACGAAAGTGAACAGGGTGACAGGAGTGCCGAATCCCCCGCGGGACCGGTCGTGAGCCCGGCGAGCTTTGGGTGGATCAGGCCCTGCCAGGGCACATTCCACCCAAAGTTCGCGCCAGCCGAAAGCCGCGCGGTCAGGAGACGCCCGCGCGGTGGGCCGCGCGTCGGACCGAGGGCCACAGGTCGAGGAAGGCTGCGCGGTCGGACATTTCGGCGGCCTCCTCGATGGCGAGCAGCCGCCCCAGCGCGAATGCGACCTCCGGAGCCGTGCCGGACACGAGGTCGCGCAGGGTCTGTTGCGCCACGTGGGCGTCCTGGTGGTGGCCGAGGATCTCGGTGACATCGGCGAGGCGCTCCGCGAGGCGAGCCATGTCGTCTCCGAGGACAGGGGCCACGGCGTCGGCGGAGTAGCGGGCGCGCTTGGCTGTGATGCGAGCCTCGTGCCACACGGGGCTGGGCGTATCGAGTTCGAGGCCCGCGACGCGACGGTCCAGTCGCTTGAACGCCTTGGCCACGAGCGGAGGCAGGACCTTGTCGGCGGGCTCGCGGGCGCTCGCGGTGAACGG
>CAJBMR010000098.1 GCA_903954205.1 uncultured bacterium
CGAAGTGCAATCTCGCGCCAGTCCTGGCCAGTCGCGACCGCCCGCTCCAGGAGAGGATCGTCGATGTCCGTGACGTTCTGCACGTAGCGCACCCGATGGCCCGCGTCGATCCATGCGCGCACGAGGGTGTCGAAGGCGAGATAGGTCGCCGCGTGTCCCATGTGGGTCGCGTCGTACGGCGTGATCCCGCAGACGTAGAGGCGCGCTTCCTCACCGGGCGCCGTGGGGCGCAGCTCGCCACTGGACGTGTCGCGCACCCGGACGGCCCGGCCGCCCGGACCCAGCGCAGGGACGGGCGGATACGGCCAGGACTCCATGCCGGGAGCCTAGGAGGTCCGGACTCGGCGCCGTCACATGGCGGGCCAGGGCAGAGCCCCGCACGCCCCGATCACATGGCGGGCCAGGGCAGCGCGGGCCACGCGCCGTCCGGGCCCGGGTACTCACCGTGGCGCAGGAGTTGCTCGAGACGCTGGCCCGCGGCCGCGATCTCCGCCCGACTGAGGAGCGGCTCGAGGTGCTCGCCCACTGCGCGCCACCCCTCGGCAAGCCCGACGAGATCTTGGATCAGGGGCGGATCGATGGGTGCGCCCGCCCACCCCCACAGGACCGTGCGCAGTTTCGACTCCGTGTGGAAGGTGAGCCCGTGATCGATCCCCGCGACACCGCCGGGACCCGCGCGCAGCACGTGTCCCCCCTTGCGGTCGGCGTTGTTGACGATCGCGTCCAGTAACGCCACACGGCGCAGAGCCGGCGACTCCTCATGGATGAGGCAGACGTGGTCGCCGCGGGCTCCTTCGCCCTCCACGACGACATGCCAGCCATCCGGCACCGCGCCCGTGTCCACGACGTCTACCGGGGGATCTTCCGGATCGGCCTCCACCCACGCCTGGAGGCTGCCCGGACCGAGCGGGGCGTCCTCCCTCCACACGGTCGCGGGAACGATGCCCCAGCCCAGGGCCCGGTCGACGACGTAGGTGGCAACCTCGCGTCGCCCCAGCGTGCCGGTCGGGAAATCCCACAGTGGCCGTTCACCGCTGCGAGGCTTGTAGACGGCGCGTACGAGCGTGTCGCCATCAACGCACTCCACCCGCAGGGCTGCATTGGAGGAGTCCCAGAGTCGGCCTTCGACGTTGACGTCGCCACGCGAGAGGAGGACCTCCAAGTCCTCTCGCACCGCGCTCACGGTTGGCGCCGGTATCCGTTGGCCCGCGGGCAGATGTGGCCGCCGGGGTCGAGGGGCTGAAGGCAGAAGGGACAGGGTGGACGCCCCGCCGCCACCAGAGCCTTTGCTCGGCGGGCAAAAGCTGCCGCCGCATCCATCGTCAGCGACACCCGAAGCGTGTCAGCGGAATCCAGGTCGTCGTCGCCCGGCTCGGCAGCCTCTTCCTCGCCGAGCGCGTGCGCCTCGATGAGGATGCGGTCCCCTGAGCCATCGTCGGGTAGCGCGGCGATACCCAGTGCGCCCACGCGGAACTCTTCTTCGAGCGGGAGGGACAACGGCTCGTTGTCGTCACGCCCGGCGGAGTCGGGGACCTCCATTTGCGCGAGAAGGCGCTCGAGCCGGTCCGCGAGCATCGCCACCTGGGCCTTCTCCAGCGCAACCGACGTCACGGATCGGGAGTCGCTCGCCTGCAGGTAGAAGGTCCGCTCACCCGGGAGACCCACCGTCCCCGCGACAAAACGTCGCGGATCGACATAGTCGTGAATACGGCGTGGCACTACGCCACCGTATCCGGGCATGCCGCCTAGCGCTCTCCCGAGCCGCCTCCGACCGTGCCCTCCACCCGTCGGCGCCTGCGCGTCCGCGCGAGGCTGCCGAGATCCGACCCACGGTCATTGACGTGGAGCACCTGCACGCCCCGTGCGCCATAGCGGACGACCGATATCGATGCGGGGTCCACCACGATCCGCTGGAACTGATCCAGGTGCGTGCCGAGCGCATCAGCGAGGATCGCCTTGATGACATCACCGTGCGAGACGATCGCGTAGGTCGCCCGGTCGCCGAGCCGTGCATTCCATTCGTGCACCGCAGCCAAGGCGCGCGCCTGCATCTGCGGCAGCGACTCTCCCTCGGGGAAGGTCACCGCGCTGGGCCGCTCCTGCACCGTTCGCCACAGCGGAGACTTGGCGAGCTCCGCCAGCGGACGGTTGGTCCATTCGCCATAGCGACACTCCCCCAGTCGCTCATCCAGGGCTATACCGGGTGCGCGACGTTGGCGTCGATCGATCGCCTCCGCTGTCTGCACGGTCCGTTCTAAGGGGCTGCTAACGATGGCGTTAAGCGTCAGGGGCCTCAACCGCTCGGCAGCCGCCCCTGCCTGGGCCACTCCCTGGTCATCCAGGTGTACGCCGGGTGTCCATCCGGCAAGAATCCCCTGAGCGTTCGCCTGCGTGCGACCATGTCGGACGAGGATGACCAGCGGCATGCCGCGACGCTATCGGACAATGCGGCCCCCGGCCGCCGTCATGGGAGGCAACACGTGATCCGGATCATGGGGACCTATCGCGACGGGCACCTCGACCCATGGCCGGGCCCCACGAGCGCGGTGCCGACGCAGCAGGATCTCGAAGCAGCCCACGATGCCGTCCACGCCTCGGCCGACTTCACCTGGGTCGCGCTGGCTGATCCCAGCAGGGCCGAGGTGGATCTCGTCGCCCAGGCATTCGGACTCGAGCCACTTCTCATCGAGGACGCCACATCACGTCAGCAGCGAGCCAAGATCGACATCGGCGACAAGAGCCTCTTCGTGCTGCTGAAGGTCTTGGAGTGGGTTGACGACACCTCGGATGTCGAGACCGGCCAGGTCGCGTGCTTCGTCGGCCCGGGTTACGCCGTCACCATGCGGATGGGCAGGGCAGAGGACACCGACATCGTCGCTTCGCGACTGGCAGCACATCCCGAGCTGGCCGCGACAGGCCCGCTCTCGGTGTTCTGGGCGATCGCGGACGTCGTCGCGCGGCAGTACATCGAGGTTGGTGAGGCGATCCAGTCCGACATCGAGGAGATCGAGCAGCAGGTCTTCTCGGACCACCCCTCCCAGGCCGCGAACCGGATCTACCGGCTCAACCGCGAGAACATCGAGATGCGCAGGGCGGTGCAGCCCCTGCTTCCTGACTCCCAGCGCCTGTCAAGGGGGTCACTGCCCCTGGTGCCACCGCCGCTGCATCCCTTTCTTCGCGATGTCGGTGACGACATCCTGCGCGCCGGCGACATGGTGGATGGGTTCGATTCCACTTTGATGACCATGCTCATGGCCAGCACCGCACGCCAGGATCTGCTCCAGAACATGGACATGCGCAAGATCTCCGCCTGGGCGGCGATCATTGCGGTCCCCACCGCGATAGCCGGGATCTACGGCATGAACTTCGACGACATGCCGGAGTTGCACTGGACCTTTGGCTACCCGCTGGTCCTGGCCGTGATGACCGGCATTTGCCTGCTCCTCTACCGCGGGTTCAAGAAGTCCGGGTGGCTCTAAGCCTCAGGTTGCCGTGATGGTGCCGGTCACCAGCAACGCGACGATGAGCGCAGCAAGCGCGAGACGGTAGGCGACGAACGGCAGGTACGAGCCTGTCCGGAGGTAGCGCAGCAGCCAGGCGATGACGGCGTACCCCACGGTAAAGGCGATTGCGGTGGCAACGAGGGTCTGCCCCCAGGCCACCTGGGGATCGTCACCGATGCGCGTGGCCTCGTAGAAACCCGACCCGAGAACCGCGGGTATCGCGAGCAGGAAGGCATAGCGAGTAGCTGCTTCTCTGGTGTAGCCCAAGGTGAGGCCCATGGTGATGGTGGAGCCTGAACGCGACACCCCGGGAATCAGCGCGAGTGCCTGCGCGCAGCCCAGGGCGAAGGCGTTGCGGGTCGTCATGCTGCTGATCTCACGGTCCTTGCGGCCATATCTATCGGCGAGACCCAGCAGCACGCCGAAGACCGCGAGCATCGTGGCCGTGATCCACAGATTGCGCGCCACCGTTTCGATTTGCTCGGTGAACACCAGGCCAAGGACCACGATGGGAATCGTCCCGAGGATCACGTACCACCCGAGCCGGGCGTCTGGCGTGCCCCGAGCGTCGGCGCGCACCAGACTGCGTGCCCAGGCACTCAGGATCCGTGCGATGTCATGACGGAAGTAGATGAGGACCGCCGCTTCCGTGCCGATCTGCGTGACGGCAGTGAAGGCCGCCCCGGGATCCCCCCAGCCGAAGATCCTCGACAGCACCAGGATGTGCGCGCTCGAGGAGACCGGCAGGAACTCCGTCAGCCCCTGGATCACCCCGAGAACGATCGCCTCGAACCACGTCATGGCGTCTGCCGTGACCCTGCCTCGAATCGCATCGCCCCTACGCCTCCGCGAGTCCCGCCTGCGCGAGCAACTCGGGCATCAGCCGCAGTTGCTCCAGGCGGTCCTCGAGCGTGCCGTGGTAACTAGCGAGGGTCAAAGTGGTGACTCCCGCAGCCGCATACGCCTTGAGTCTCTCCACGATGACATCCGGTGGGCCGATAAGAGAGGTGCGCTGGATGAACTCCAAGGGCACAGCAGCGGCGGCTCCGGCGTAGTCCTTGGCGAGGTAGAGATCCTGAATGCGAGCTGCGGCATCACCGAAGCCCATCCTTACGGCGAGCGCGTTGTAGAAGTTTTTCTCACGCGAGCCCATACCGCCGATGTACAGGGCGCAGTAGGCGCGGACGGGTTCGGCACACGCCTCGATGTCGTCTCCGATGATGACCGGCACCGTGGGGACGA
>CAJBMR010000099.1 GCA_903954205.1 uncultured bacterium
GACGCGAGGATCAGCTCGTTGGCGCTGTCGTCGAATTGCTGCTCGTGGCCGTAGCGCAGGAGAGCGAGCGCGTCCTTCGCGTAGTAGACCTCGTCGAAGGCGAAGGCATTGGGTCGGCCGAGGTGGACGAATCGCAGGAGCCCGCCGACGACCATCGCCGCCACGGGCCCTGCCCACCCGAGCCAGCCGCCCGCGGGGAGCGGCGGGAAGAGGCTCGCTGCCGTGGTGGCAACAGAGTCGCTACCGCTGCCCGGCGGAGAGCTCTCCGCGTCGGGAGCGATTGGCGTCGTCACCGCCCCATGTTAGGCACGCCTCAGGGCGGAGTCGTAGGGACTGCGAGGATGGTCGTGTGACCGGCCCCGCCATCCTCATGATCGCGGCCACCCCCCTGGGCAATGTCGGTGACGCGAGCGCGCGCCTCAGGGACGCACTGGCATCGGTGGACGTCATCGCCGCCGAGGACACGCGCCGGTTGCATCGTCTTGCTCGCGACCTCGGCGTGACCGTCTCTGCAGAGGTGATCGCCCTTCACGACTCGGTAGAGGGAGGGCGAGCCAAGAAACTCGTCGAGCGACTCCAGCATGGGGAACGCGTCCTGGTCGTGAGCGATGCGGGGATGCCCCTTGTGAGCGATCCCGGGTATCGCCTCGTGCGTGCGTGCCTGGACGCGGGCGTCGAGGTCACGGTGCTGCCGGGGCCGAGTGCCGTCCTCGCCGCGCTCGCCGTGTCGGGGCTCCCGGTGGATCGCTTCTGCTTCGAAGGCTTCCTGCCGCGCAAGCCGGGGGAGCGGCGTCGGCGCATCGAAGAACTCGGCGACGAGCGTCGCACGATGATCTTCTTCGAAGCACCCCACCGTCTGGCGGAGGCGATGTCGGCGCTGGTCGACGGATTCGGCACGGAGCGACCCGCTGCCATCTGCCGTGAGTTGACCAAGACCTATGAAGAGGTACGTCGCGGCAGCCTCGGCGAGTTGCGCGATGGTCTCGGTGAGGTGCGTGGCGAGATCACGCTCGTCGTCGGAGGCGCTGAGTCCCCGGGTCGCAGTGGAGATCCGCAGTCCTGGGCCGCAGAGGTCGCGGACAGGGAGTCCCAGGGCGTGGATCGTCGCACCGCGATCACATCGGTGGCCCGCTACCGCGGCGTATCCCGGCGTGATGTCTATGACGCGGTGGTCCAAGCCAAGAGCGGCGACCAGCAGTTCGGAAAGTAGGATCGCCCCCCATGGCCGCCTATTACGTCACGACGCCGATCTACTACGTCAATGACGCTCCTCACATCGGCCATGCCTACACGACGACGGCAGGGGATGTCCTCACGCGCTGGCGCCGACAGCGCGGCGATGAGGTGTGGTACCTCACCGGTGTCGATGAGCACGGCACAAAGGTGCAGCGCGCCGCCGAGGCCGGTGGGGTCAGTCCCCAGCAGTGGGTGGATCGGCTCGTCGAGGAGTCCTGGCGACCCGTGCTGGCCACCATCGATGCGGCGAACGACGACTTCATCAGGACCACCGAGCCGCGGCACAAGGAGCGTGTGCAGCTCTTCTGGGAGACGGTGCGTGACAACGGCTACGTCTACGAAGCTGACTACGAGGGTCCCTACTGCGTGGGATGCGAGGAGTTCAAACTGGCGGGTGACCTTGTGTCAGGTCCCGAGGGTGACGAACTCTGCCCCGTCCACCAGCGCCCCGTGGAGATGCTGAAGGAGACCAACTGGTTCTTCCGGCTCTCGGCGTTCACAGACGCGCTGATCGCGCACTACGAGGCAGATCCCTCCGCCGTTGAGCCGCAGAGTGCCTACAACGAGGTGATGTCGTTCCTGCGCCAGGGCCTGGTCGACATCTCGATGTCCCGAAGCAGTGTCTCCTGGGGCATCGGTCTGCCCTGGGACGAGCGCCAGGTCGTCTACGTCTGGTTCGACGCTCTGCTCAACTACGCCACCGCAGTCGGGTACGGCGCTCCCGAAGGCACCGCTGAGGCTGAGCTCTTCGCGCGGACATGGCCGGCCGACGTTCACCTCGTCGGCAAGGACATCCTGCGCTTCCACGCTGTCTACTGGCCCGCAATGCTCATGGCCGCCGGACTGCCGCTGCCGCGCAAGGTCTTCGCCCACGGCTGGCTCCTCGTCGGCGGCGAGAAGATGAGCAAGACGAGGCTCACGGGCATCGCTCCCGAGCAGATCGTCGACCATTTCGGCTCCGATGCCTTCCGCTACTACTTCATGCGCGCCATCCAATTCGGTCAGGACGGCTCCTTCTCCTGGGAGGACATGTCGGCCCGCTACACCGCCGAGCTGGCCAATGGCCTAGGCAACCTGGCGTCGAGGGCTACCGCCATGGTGCAGCGCTATCGCGGGGGAGTGCTCCCTCCCCCGGGGGAGTCCACGCCTGCCGAGGATCGCCTGCAGGCTCTCCTTGCCCAGGTCGTCGCCAACGCGGATGCGGCCGTGTGCGCCCTGGACTTCGCCTCGGGCATCACGGCCGTGCGCAGCTTCATCGATGCCGTCAACCTCTACGTCACCGAGCAGGAGCCGTGGGTCGTCGCCAAGGACGAGGCGCTCGGCACGCGACTCGACACCATCCTCTACACCGTCTGCGAGTCCCTTCGCGCGATCGCTTCCCTCTACAACCCGGTGATGCCCAAGTCCATGGGACTGCTCTGGGAGCAGATCGGGGCAGCCGCCACGCTCGGGCCGATCGCGGAGCAGCGCGTCGATCGGGTCGCTCAGTGGGGCCAGCTCCCCGCCGGCGCGGGTGTGTCGAAAGGTGCCGTGCTCTTCCCCCGACTGGAGGAGGAGCCCGCGTGAGGGACAGGCCCGGTCCGACCGAGCCCTTGCCCCGCCCGGTCGTCGACACCCACTGCCACCTCGACGTCGTCGATCGTGAGCTCGGCGACTCACCGACACCCGATGCCGCCCTCGCCATGGCACGTGAGGCTGGCATCACCCGCATCGTCCAGGTGGGATGCGATGTCGCATCGTCGGAATGGGCGGTGGAGACGGCTCGCGCAACCCCGGAGGTCATCGCCGCCGTCGCCCTGCATCCCAACGACGTGCCTCGAATCGTCGCGCGGCAGGGGCGAGAAGGCCTCGATCGCGCCCTCGGGCGCATCGAGGAACTCGCGACCGACGCGGCAGTCCGCGCGGTCGGCGAGACGGGCCTGGACTACTACCGCACGCGCGAGCCTGCAGAGCAGGCACTGCAGCATGAGTCGTTTCGCAGGCATATCGATATCGCCAAGCGACTCGATCGCACCCTGGTGATCCATGACCGCGAGGCACACGCGGACATCCTGCGCATTCTCGAGGAGGAGGGCGCACCGGATCGTGTCGTCTTCCACTGCTTCTCGGGCGACGCGGAGATGGCGCGCTACTGCGCGGAGCACGGCTGGTACTGCTCCTTCGCAGGGGTGGTCACTTACAAGAACGCAAACGAGTTGAGGGATGCCCTACGCGTGCTGCCACGCGACCGCATGCTGGTCGAGACGGATGCGCCGTATCTCACTCCCGTGCCACATCGGGGGGCGGTCAACGCGTCTTATCTCGTGCCGCTCACCGTGCGTGCGATGGCGGATACGCGCGGGGAGCCCCTCGAGCAGGTGTGCTCCGACCTGTGGGACAACGCCATGCGCGCCTTCGGCGAGTGGTAGCAGCGATGACCGGCTCGCCGGGCCAGCCCGACAGAGGCGGCTCTGCCGGCTCGCCGGGCCAGCCCGACAGAGGCGGCTCTGCCGGCTCGCCGGGCCACGACGGCCTCCTCGGCGCGGGCGAGGTACGCAGCATCGCTGATCGTTGGGGGATCCGCCCCACCAAGCAGTGGGGCCAGAATTTCGTCGTCGATGCCAACACCGTTCGCCGGATCGTGCGCCTCGCGGGTGTGAGCAGCGACGATGTGGTGCTCGAGGTCGGCCCCGGTCTGGGCAGCCTCACCCTCGGTCTCCTCGCGGCGGGGACTCACGTGGTTGCGGTGGAGATCGACCCTGTCCTGGCAGAGGCGCTCCCCGACACGGTGGCGCGCCTGCAGCCGGAGAGCATCGAGCGGCTCACCGTCTTGGCGGCGGATGCACTGCGCATCCACGAACTCCCGATGTCTCCGGACGCCCTTGTGGCCAACCTGCCCTACAACGTCGCCGTCCCCGTCGTCCTGCACCTGCTCGAAGCCTTTGCCTCGCTGCGCAGCGGACTCGTCATGGTGCAGTCCGAGGTGGCGGATCGCCTGGTGGCTCCGCCCGGCAGTCGGACCTACGGCGTGCCGTCGGTGAAGCTCGCCTGGTTCGCGCGTGCGGAGCGCGCGGGAGCCGTGCCGGCGAGCGTGTTCTGGCCCGTGCCCCGGGTCGAGTCGGGGTTGGTGGCCTTCACGCGCCACGAACCACCACCCTCCACGGCGTCCCGGAAAGAGGTGTTCGCCGTCGTCGATGCTGCGTTCGCGCAGAGGCGCAAGACGCTGCGCGCAGCACTTGCCGGATGGGCGGGGTCTGCGGCCGCGGCCGAGCACATTCTCGTGGCCGCTGGGGTGGATCCTGGGGCGCGAGGCGAGAGTCTCGATGTCGCTGCCTTCGCACGCATCGCGAGCGCGCGCGCCCTGATCTGAGGGTGCACCCGACCCACTACTGTCGGGATGTGGTCACCGTCCGTGCGGTCGCGCCAGCGAAGATCAACCTCAGCCTGCGCGTGCGCTCCCTGCGATCTGATGGCTACCACGAGATCGCCACCATCTTCCACGCCGTGTCGCTCACCGATGAGGTGACGGTGAGCGCGGGGCCAGCGGGCTCGGGTCGTGTCGTCGTGACGACCGGGGAGCACACGACATCCGTGCCGGGTGGCGATGACAACATCGCGGCCCAGGCGGCCCTCGCACTCGCTCGGCGTGCTGGCATGGCCGCGCCGGATGTCTCGATCGGTATCGCCAAGTCCATTCCCGTAGCCGCGGGTATGGCGGGAGGAAGCGCTGACGCCGCTGCGACACTGGTCGCACTGCGACGTCTCTGGGGCCTCGACCTCGCCGACTCCGTGCTCGCCGAGATCGCCGCGGAGCTCGGCTCGGACGTTCCGTTCTCGCTCATGGGCGGCACTGCGCGCGGCACCGGCCGCGGTGAGCTGCTCACGCCGGTGCTCACCCAGGCGGAGTTGCACTGGGTCGTGGCCCTCATCGACGCGGAGTTGTCGACACCCCGCGTCTACTCCGAGTGGGACCGCCTTCTCGGCGAGGGGAGGGTCCAGCTGGCGGAGGCTGCCGACGCTCTCGACGTGCCGCTGCTCAGCGCCCTGCGTCTGGGAGACGCACGTGGCATCGCAGCCCATCTGGTCAACGACCTGCAGCCCGCGGCCCTCGCGCTTCGGCCATCCTTAGGCGGCGTCCTCGATGCCGGCATCGAACTCGGCGCACTGGCGGGCATGGTCTC
>CAJBMR010000100.1 GCA_903954205.1 uncultured bacterium
CCCGCGGCCGCCGTGGGTGGCCGCCTTCCAGCCCGGGCCCGGCACCGCGCAACCCATCGCTGTCACTCCCGCGCCGCAGAATCCCGCCCTCGCAGCGGGTGCGTGGTCGACGATCCACAACGACGCGTGGATGACCGATGCCTATCCCGTCGGTTCGCTACCCGATCCGGAATCGTCGGAGGTCGTGTCGTTCTTCGCGGGGGGCGACTGCGCGTCGCTGCTGTGGAATGACCTGGGGGAGATCGTCGCCGTGTGCGTCAGCCCCACCGAGGTGCGCGCCTATGTGTTGGATGCCGCGACCCTGGATCCCCTGGTCGAGCGCCGCATCTCGGAGCGGCCCCTGGCCGCGGATGCACTCACCAATTTCTCCGGAGGCGGGTACGCGGTCTTGGATTCCCAGCAGCGACTGGTGACGCCGCTTCCCGGCGGAGTGATCGCTCGCTTCGACGGTCGCACGCTGAATCTGGTCGACGAGTTCGTGGTCGCATCAGCGCTGCAGCCGGATGAGGGCATCACCTCGGTCGTGCCCGACTGGAGCGGAGCACTCTGGTTCGTGGGGCGGCAGGGCACCGTCGGCCTGCTGGACCCCGCGACGGGTGCGGTGTCGTCGCTTCTCACCGGTCCGGGGGCGACCGCGGTGGATATCGAGAATTCCTTCGCCGTTATCGAAGGGGGCGGTGCCTACGTCGTCACGGGCGCCGAGCTCCTGCGGCTCGACGCCGTGGGCGGCCAGCCCTCTGTGACCTGGCGGGTGCCCTACGACAGGGGCGTCCGGCTCAAGCCGGGGCAGACCAGTCGCGCCTCGGGGACGACGCCGACCGTCTTCGGCGATGACGGGCGCTACGTGGCGATCACCGACAACGCCGAGCCGCGCATGAACGTCGTGGTCGTGGACACTGCCAGCGGCGACCCGGTGGTGCATTGCACCGTGCCGGTGTTCGGTGACGGGGAGAGTGCGACCGACAACTCCCTCATCGCGCTCGGCGAGTCGCTTATCGTGGAGAACAACTACGGCTACACGGTCACCGCGGTCACTGGAGGTCACACGACGACGGCGGGCCTCACCCGCATCGACGTCGATGATGCGGGATGCACGGTGGTCTGGGAGTCGACGGACGTGACGATTCCCTCGCTGGTCTCCAAGGGCGTGGCGGCGGATGGTGCGGTGCTGACGTATTCCAAGGAATCGAGCCTGCTGGGAGTCGATGCCTGGTGGTTCACCGCGGTGGAGGCGGGAAGCGGTGAGGTCCTCTGGCGGCGCCTCGCCGGCGTCGGACCCCTGCTCAACAACCATTACGCGGCGGGCTACCTCGGTCCTGATGGCTCCGTCTACGTCGGCACGATCAGTGGGATCGTCGCGATGACGTCAGGGAACTGACCGCTCCCAGACCGCTCCCTCGGGTGTGTCTCGCACCTCGATGCCGAGTCCGATGAGGCCGTCGCGGACGACATCGCTGGTGGCGAAGTCCTTCGTCTCTCTCGCGCGCTGCCGAATGCCCAGAGCCAGGTCGACGAACGGGCCGATCACCTCAGCCTCGTCGCGCAGCCCGGTCTGGGCGGCTGTGGCGAGGTCGACGAGCATGGCGCGCAGCGTCGCCCGTGCGACGTCGATGTCATCGCTTTGCA
>CAJBMR010000101.1 GCA_903954205.1 uncultured bacterium
CGTGCCTCTAGCCTGAGCGCGTGTCCGAGCCCATGCAGTCGACTCCCGGGGCCATGATCACCGACGCCCTCCGCGGGCGCGGGCTCACAGTTGAAGACCTCGCACAGTCCACACGCCTGCGCGGCAGCCTGCTCGAGCAGATGCTGGCAGACGACTTCTCTGACACGGGCGGCGATGTCTACGCCCGGGGTCATCTGCGAGTGATCGCTGGAGTCCTCGACATCGACGCGGATTGCCTGCTCGCCGCCTACGACGAGGCGTCCACGCTGCGCCGCCCTCCCGCGCCCTGAGGCTTCGCATGCAGTCTCTACCCTGAGGGGGTGAATCCCCGGGTCGGTGTCCTGCGCCTGGGCTGCGCGCGCAATGACGTCGACGCCGACGAGCTTGAGGCACGCCTGGTCGCCGACGGGATCCCCGTGCAAGACGACGCTGGCGATGTCGACGTACTGCTCGTCAATACCTGCGGTTTCGTGGCCTCGGCCAAGAAGGACTCCATCGATGCGATCCTGGCGGCCGCTGACACCGGTGCGCGCGTCGTCGTTACCGGCTGCCTCGCCGAAAGGTACGGGCAGGAGCTTGCGGAGTCGCTCCCGGAGGCCGCGGCCGTGCTCAGCTTCGACGACTACACCGACATCGCTGATCGCGTGCGCCGCGTGGCCGCGGGCGAGAGCCTCGAGGCGCATGTGCCCACCGACCGTCGACTCCTACTCCCGCTGGCCCCGGCTGAGCGGGCCGGTTCGGAGTCGGCGCCCGGTCATGCGGGATTGCAGCGCGCGGTGACCGGACCGGTCATGTCGGTGAAGCTCGCCTCCGGCTGCGATCGCCGCTGCACCTTCTGCGCGATCCCGTCCTTCCGCGGCTCCTTTGTGAGTCGACGCCCTGAGCAGGTCATGGGAGAGGTCGCCGACCTCGCCGACGCAGGCGTGCGCGAGATCGTGCTGGTGAGCGAGAACTCCACCTCCTACGGCAAGGATCTCGGCGACATCCGCATGATCGAGGGCCTCCTGCCTGCCCTGGCGCGAGTGCCGGGAATCCTGCGCCTGCGCGTCAACTACCTGCAGCCCGCGGAGATGCGGCCGGGCCTGGTCGATGTCATCGCGGGCACCGCCGGTGTGGCTCCCTACTTCGACCTGTCCTTCCAGCACGCGAGCCCGCGCGTGCTGCGCCGCATGCGTCGCTTCGGTGGCTCCGAGGACTTCCTCGGTCTGCTCGATGCCATCCGCGCACGTGATCCGCGGGCCGGCGTACGCACCAATGTCATTGTCGGCTTCCCCGGCGAGACCGAGGAGGACTTCGACGAGCTCGCTGCCTTCCTCGAGGCGGGCCGCCTCGACGCGGTCGGCGTCTTTGGGTACTCCGACGAGGAGGGCACCGAGGCCGCGGGCATGGACGGCCACCTGCCCGTGGAGGAAGTCGAGCGCAGGGTGGCGCGCATGGCTCAACTCGTCGACGAGCTCATGCTCGAGCGCGCGCAGGAGCGGGTGGGCGAGGAGGTCGAGCTGCTGGTCGAGGAGCCTGGCCTCGCGCGCGCCGCGCACCAGGGGCCCGACGATGCCGCCACGCTCATCGATGCGTCGTATGCCGTCGGCGAAGTCGTGCGCGCCACCGTGATCGACGTGGAGGGGTTCGACCTCGTGGCAGAGCCCCGATGAGACAGGGCGGGGCGGAGGAACCGCTGCTCGGAGTCCCTGACCACGCCGGAGACCCCGTGGGCACCTCCCGATGGGCCACGCTGCCCAACTTCCTCACGCTCATCCGACTGCTGCTCGTGCCGGTCCTCGCCGTGCTCCTGCTCGCCGAAGACGGCGCAGATCCTGCGCTTCGCTGGGCAGCGACCGCTGTCTTCGTTATCGCCGCGCTCACGGATCTCGCCGATGGCGAGATCGCCCGGCGTAGCGGCACGGTCACGACGCTGGGCAAGATCGCTGACCCAGTCGCGGACAAGGCCCTCACCGGCGTCGCCCTCATCGGCCTATCGATTCTGGGCGCGCTGCCCTGGTGGGTCACCATCATCATCCTGGGTCGCGAGATCGCGGTGACCGTCCTTCGCTTCGTGGTCATCCGGCACGGTGTCATCCCGGCTTCGCGCGGCGGCAAGGTCAAGACCGTCGCCCAGGTGATCGCGATCGCGCTCTATCTTGCGCCGCTCGGCGAGTGGGCCGATCCGCTGCGCATCATCACCATGGGCATCGCGGTCGTCCTCACCATCGTGACGGGCATCGACTACGCCATGCGGGCGTGGCGCATGTCGAGGGCGCAGCGATGAGTTCCGACGCGACCTCCCTCATCACCGCCCTGGTCGCCCGTGGAGCGACCGTGGCGACGGCGGAGAGCCTCACCGGAGGCCTGGTCTGCGCAGCGCTGACATCGGTGCCGGGATCCTCCGCGGCCGTCCGTGGGGGGATCGTGTCCTACGCCGTATCGGTCAAGGTCGGGGTCCTGCGTGTCGACCCGGATCTGATCGACCGCCAGGGTGCCGTCGACCCTGCCGTAGCCGTGCAGATGGCCATCGGCGCGCGGCGCCTCCTGGGCAGCGACTTCGCTATCGCGACCACGGGATCGGCGGGCCCGGATCCCAATCCCGGCGGCCTGCTGACTGGTCCGGTACCTCCGGGCCGGGGGTTCGTGGCCGTCGCTGGCCCCGCTGGGGAGGTTGTCGCGGGGTTCGCCTGTGAGGGCGAAGACCGGGACGGCGTACGCCGTCATGCCGTTGAAGCGGCCCTCGCCCTGCTCGGCCGTGTCCTCGCCGAGACCGGTGATGACAGGCGATCGTCGGCCGGGGCGGGTAGCGTGGAGTCGTGATCGTGTTTCGCGAGGTCCTCGGCGCTTAATTGCGTCGTGTCCGCCAACTGCAGGGACGCACCCTTCGTGACGTCTCGGCCGCCGCATCCGTCTCCCTGGGCTACCTCTCCGAGGTCGAGCGCGGCGAGAAGGAAGCCTCGTCGGAGATGCTCATCGCGATCTGCGGTGCCCTCGGGATCCCGCTGTCGGTGCTCCTGTCCTCTGTCGCCGGCGACATCGCCGTGACCGAGGGCGCACCTGTCATCCGCGCTGCCTAGTCCGTGAGGATCGCCGGCTGGCAGTGAGGGCACCAGTAGGCGTCACGCTCGTATCGGCCGCTGCGCTGCTTCCCGTAGGCAATCCGCGTCCCGCAGCGCAGGCACGGCCGCCCCGCTCGACCGTAGACGTAGTGCTGCTCGCGCAGGTTGCCCGTCGAGGCCTGCGCCCCGCGAGTGCGGTTGGCCCGCATGAGCCGTCGCCCCGAATCGAGAAGCCCAGTCAGATCGGGGATCGAGGCGACGGTCGCCTGCGGTGGGATGCCGCGCAGGAAGAGTGTCTCGCTCACGTAGATGAGTCCGAAGCCGGCAACAATCGACTGATCCAGCAGCGCGTCACCGATGGAGCGATCCGGCTGAGCGATGAGTGCGTCGACGATGGCGTCGATCGCGACGTCGTCGTCCAGGATGTCGGGTCCGAGGCGCCCGAGGAGTGCCTGCTCACCCTCCGCATCGAGGAGCTCAACGACCGGGAGGCGGTAGCCCACGGCCTGCCATTCATCCGTGGTGAGCACCGCGCGCACCTGCCATGGCGGACCGCCCTTCCAGGGCCTGCCGGGCCGATAGAGATGCCAGGTGCCGTCCATGCGGTAGTGGGTGTGCAGGCTGACATCGCTGCCCAGGCGGAAGAGCAGGTGCTTGCCGTACGCCCGCACGGACTCGACGGTGCGCCCTGTGAGGTCGACGGTGGCAAGGGCCGGCACACGCAGGTCCGCTGTGGTGAGCTCCTGGCCCGCGAGGCAGTCATCAAGCCGGCGCGCGGCCAGCCAGACGGTGTCTCCCTCAGGCATGCACCGATTCTGGACCCTGCTCCGAGGTCTCGGGTGTGGGCGTCCCCTTGTCGCGGCGCACGAGCCGCACGACGTAGGTGATGGCGACGGCGCTCACGGTGAAGAGCACGGCGTAGACCGTCCACCACGCCGCAGGTGGTGCCTCAAGGGCGCCGAGGATAAGGCGGGCATTGAGCAGCAGGATGAAGCAGACCACGACGACACCGAGGATGCGCGCGTTGAGGAAGCGCACCAGCCAGGCCGCCAGAGGCGCAGCGATCACCCCGCCGATGAGCAGCGCCAGGACGATCCCGAGGTCGATGCCGGCGGTGCCCAGGCCGATGAGGAAGCCCAGGCTCGCGGCCAGCGCGACGATGAACTCGGCGGTGTTGACCGTGCCCACGACGCGTGCCGGGGTCAGGCGCCCATCAGCGAGGAGCGTGGGTGTAGTCACCGGCCCCCAGCCTCCACCACCGGTCGCGTCGACAAATCCACCGACGAGGCCGAGCGGGATCATCAGGCGGTTGCCCGGGGTCCCGGGCTTGCGGCGAGGTGCACGGCCCATGACGAAGCGGATGACGATGTAGACGCCGAGGACGAAGAGCAGGGTCCCGGTGAAGGGCAGCGCAGCCTTGGTGGAGAGGTTCGACAGGACGGTGGCGCCGATAAACGCGCCGACGGCACCGGGCAGGCCGATGCGCCGTACGCCGGCCCAGTCGACATTGCCGAAGCGGGCATGGGCTGCCCCTGAGGCGGCGGCGGTGCCGAGCTTGGCGAGGTGGACTGATGCCGACGCGAGGGCAGGGGTGAGGCCCACGGCGAGGAGCAGAGTGGTCGAGGTGACTCCGAAGCCCATGCCGAGTGCGCCGTCGATGAAGGATGCGCCGAAGCCGGCGAGGGCGATGAAGATGAGGCCGGTCATGGGTCTCTCTCACTCCGGGGGTCCGGGGATGGACCCTATTGTCACCTGTGTTAGGTGACAATAGCACGGTGAGGCGTCTCGGGGCTGTCGGGGCGTGAGCGTGTCGCGAGCTCAGTGCCAGGCGGCCGGGTCCTCGGTCAGCTTGCGCACGCGTGCGGGCAGATGCTCCTCCACGACGTCGGCGAGGCTCACCGCCTCCAGGATCTGCCGTTCGGCCGCGCGCAGGGCGACCAGCACCTGGGGGAGGCCGGCCGCCGCGCCTGAGTAATGGAGGTCCTCGGGCCGGGCTCCGGCGACATTGGTGAGCGCGCCGTCGATTGCCCGGATGACGTCGGCGAGGGAGATCTCGGCCGCCGGGCGGGCGAGGGTCCAGCCGCCCTCGGGCCCGCGCCGCGCGCGCACGATGCCGGCCTTGCGGAGCTCGGCAAGGATCGCACCGAGATAGGACGTCGGGATGCTCTGGCGATGCGACAACTCGTCGGTGGTGACGGGGCCGTCAGGCGAGGCCGCAAGCTCAAGGGCAGCGCGCAGGGCGTAGTCGGTCCGCCCTGGGAGTCGCATGGCCCGAGCATAGGCGTGTGCACCGCATGCGCCCGTTATCGACGCCAACAGGGCCCTTAGCGTCGTTTTCGGGCGGAGCCGCGGCGGCTTCAGGTCCGCAGGCGCAGGCCGCTCGGTGTGCGCGCGAAGCCGGCGGCGGTGAGCGCGGCGAGCCGCACATCATCGACGGGGATTTTCGCGACCTCGACGCCGTCGATGCGCTGCAGGGTGACCGACTGGCCCCGAAGGGCGTGTGCCAGCGACTGAGCCGCATCGGTGAGCGCGTCGGCCTCGGTGTCCCATGTGATGAGTGAGCGACGTCCGCGAGCGAGGTAGAGCACGGGCGCGCGATCGCGCAGGGTCACCCACGACCCTGCAGTGCGACTGGGGCGAGTCGCCGCATCGGTCCAGGGCAGCAGCGCGCCGTAGGGCTGCGCGGGGTCGGCGGTCGCGAGTGTGCGTGCCTGCGCATCGACGTGAAGGGCGCGCAGCATGTCGAGGGCGCCTGGGAGGGCGAACTGCGCGGCGCCTTGACCCTCCAGGGCGTAGACGCGACGGCAGCGACCGGCCTCTTCCATGGCGCTCAAGATCCGGTACGCCGCGGCGAATCCTCCGGGCAAGCCTGCGGAGCTGACAGCCTCGCGTGTGACGATGCCGTTGCGGTGAAGGAGACCTTCGACGGCAGCGAGGTGGCGAGCGGTCTCTGAAGGGTCACGCGCGACGACCAGCGACCAGCGGCCGCCGAGTGGCTCACGTGCGGGGCGTCGGCCTCGGGAGCGGAGCCGCGGCGGGCGCGTGGGCTTGCGGGGCGCGCCCCGGCGCATGGGCTCCCACGTGTCGTTGGTGACGTGGCCGGACCAGGCGAGGTCGCGCAGGGC
>CAJBMR010000102.1 GCA_903954205.1 uncultured bacterium
AGGGTCCGGGCGTCCACTCCTTCCTCGAGACGGACCTCGCATGGTTGCGGGAGCGCGGCGCGCGAGTGATCGTCTCGATCGCGGGCGGCACGACGCAGGAATACGAAGAACTCGCGAAGATCCTGCGAGATCACGGCGGCTTCGATGCGCTCGAGGTCAACATCTCCTGTCCCAATGTGGCCGATCGTGGTCAGGTATTCGCGTGTCGCGCGGACTCGGCGGCAGCGGTCATTGGGGGAGTGCGCCGCTCAACCGACCCGAGCATCCCGGTCTTCGCCAAGCTCTCTCCTGATGTCACCGACATCGGCACGATCGCCTTGGCGTGCGTGCGCGCGGGCGCCGACGGGCTCTCCCTCATCAACACCACCCTGGGCATGGTGATCGACGTCGACACCATGCGCCCCGCGCTCGCTGGCGTCACCGGCGGCCTCTCCGGGCCTGCGATCCGGCCCATCGCCGTGCGCTGTGTGTGGCAGGTGCGTGACGTCCTACCGGAGGTGCCCCTCATCGGGATGGGCGGTATCCGCAACGGTGCCGACGCCTTCGAATTCATCCTGGCCGGAGCTGATGCCGTCTCTGTCGGCACCGTCGTCTTCCACGATCCGTCGGCGCCGGCGCGCGTGCACGCCGAGCTGGCGACGCTCGCGGCCGACCGCGGCTTCTCGCGCCTGCGCGATGCGGTGTCCCACGCCCATCGCGAGCCGGATGCCGTGGCCGGGGACGCCGAAGACGATGACCTCTCGCTCCCGGAGTGGGTGTGAGTCGCGCCCCTATCGCGGTCGCCCTCGACGCTCCTGACCTCGCCACCCTGGGCGCATGGGCAGGTGCTGTCGCGCCCTTTGTGAGCACGGTGAAGGTGGGCCTGGAGACCTATATGCGCGACGGTCGTAGCGCTGTTGAGGCGGCTCGCGCCGCGGCGTCCGGATGCGCGCTCTTCCTCGATCTGAAGCTGCACGACATTCCCGCCACGGTGTCGGGTGCCGCGCGGGCCGTGGCCGACCTCGAGCCGGACTTCCTCACGGTGCACGCATCCGGCGGCCCCGCGATGGTCGCAGCGGCCGCCGATGCCCTACCCGAGACCCGCATCGTCGCCGTCACCGTGCTCACGTCCTTGACGACACAGGACTTGCGCGATCTCGACCTCCTCGGAACGGGCGCGGCATCCGCGGGTGAGTTGGCGGTGCGCCTCGCGGTGGCAGCCGTGGACGCGGGCGCCCGTGCGGTGGTGTGCTCCCCCGAGGAGGTGGGTGAGGTCCGTGCAGCCCTCGAGGGGCGTGACGTCACCCTCATCACCCCGGGCGTGCGACCGGCTGGGTCCGATGTCGGGGACCAGCGCCGGGTAGCCACCCCACGCGAGGCCTTGGAGCGAGGAGCCGACCTGCTCGTCATCGGCCGGCCGATCACGGGGGCGGCCGACGTGGCGGCGGCTGCTGCGGCGATCGCCGGGGACCTCGGCTATGGCTGACCGGCCCGATCTCGACGAGGACGCCCGCGCGCGCGGAAGGCAGCTTGCTCTCGAAGCGCGCAGGCGCCGGGCCGACATCAAGCGGCACCTCGCCGAGGGCGGCTCGGTGCGCGATGTCATCGCCATGCGTGACGACGATCCCGCAGTCGCGCCACGACGCTCGACTTGCCGACGCCCGAAGGCCCGGAGAGCACGAGCAGTCGCCCGCGACCGGGGCCGGCTCCTTCGAGCAGACGCACGAGTGCGGCGACCTGGTGCTCCCCCAGACCTCGCAGGCGTCGCGACTCCGCCACATGGCACTGCGCGAGGATGCGGGTGGCACGCGTGGGCCCAACCCCGGGGCAGGCTTCCACCAGGTCGCGTGCGCGCATGCGCGCGACTGCGGGATCGTCGTCACGCATGGCGATGACGTCGCGCACCGAGCCGCCCTCGGCGAGGTGCCGCTTGATGTCGGCCCGGCGCCTGCGCGCTTCGAGAGCAAGCTGCCTTCCGCGCGCGCGGGCGTCCTCGTCGAGATCGGGCCGGTCAGCCATAGCCGAGGTCCCCGG
>CAJBMR010000103.1 GCA_903954205.1 uncultured bacterium
GCCACACGATGACCTGGGCATCCGTCGCGCCACCGGCGCCGATTCCGATCGTGGGGATCGTGAGCACTTCGGATACGCGTGCGGCGAGGTCGGCAGGGACGACCTCGAGAACAACGGCGCAGGCGCCTGCCGCCTCGAGCGCCTTGGCATCGCGCATCACCGCTTCACCGTCCTCGCCGCGGCCCTGGACGCGGTAGCCGCCGAAGACATTGACGGACTGGGGTGTGAGGCCGAGGTGGCCGATGACCGGGATGCCCGCACCCACGAGCGCCTCGACCTGGGGCAGGACGCGCTGACCACCCTCGATCTTCACCGCGTGCGCACCCCCGTCCTTCATGAAGCGCATGGCGGACTCCATCGCCTGGGTCACGGAGGACTGGTAGGAGCCGAAGGGCATGTCGGCGACCACCATTGCGCGCGAGGACCCGCGCACGACGCCGGCGACGAGGGGTACGAGGTCGTCGACCGTCACCGGAAGAGTGGAGTCGAATCCATAGACCACCTGGGCGGCGGAGTCGCCGACGAGGAGAGTGGGGATGCCCGCCTCATCGAAGATCCGTGCGGTGAGGGCGTCGTAGGCGGTGATCATCGCCCACTTCTCGCCACGGGCAGTGGCCTCGTGGAGGTCCCTAATGGTGGTACGGCGGATAGGCGTCGCCAAGGACATGATCGTGCTCCCATCTCGAGGCTCCCGTGCGGAGTCCCCGGACACGCACATGGTGGCACAGGCCGGCGCTTCGCGCTGAGCGCACCCGCCGTGCGGGTCCAGGTCTCCGCCCTTTGGCGACGTTAACTCCGCGATTGGCGTCGTTAAGGGGCGGAGGCTGGGAGGGCGCTTCGCGCTGAGTGCACCCGGCGAAGGGATACGATACGCCGGCGTTCCGGAATTGCCGGCACGGCGGCGCGAGGAGGGCCATGTCTGCGGACGGCTGGATGACAAGCGGCGAGGGTCACCCCCGCCGGTGGGCGATCCTCGGCGTGCTGGTGGTGAGCCTGCTCATCGTCGTGCTCGACAACACCGTGCTCAACATCGCTCTGCCGACGATCCAGAGCGATCTCGGCGCGACAGCGGGTGAGCTCGTGTGGGCGATCGACAGCTACATCCTCGCCTTCGCGGCACTCCTCTTCACCTGGGGCGCCCTGGGTGACCGCTACGGCCGCAAGCGCATCCTCGTCATCGGACTCATCATCTTCGGCCTGGCGTCAGCGGCGAGTGCCTTCGCTACGTCGCCGGGCATGCTTATCGGTTTCCGAGCGGTTATGGGTGTCGGCGGCGCAGCCGTCATGCCGACGACGCTGGCCATCATCACCGTAGTCTTCCCTCCGCATGAGCGCGGCAAGGCGATCGGCGCATGGGCCGGTGCTGTCGGCGCGGCCGTCGCTCTCGGTCCCGTGCTCGGTGGTCTGCTGCTTCAGCACCCGGAGTGGTTCAGCTGGATCACGGGCAATGACTGGGGTGCGGTCTTCCTCATCAATGTGCCGATCGTCATCATCGGCCTGATCGGCATCTGGCGAATCGTCCCCGAGACTCGGGATCCGAATCCGCGCAAGCTCGATCTGATCGGCCTGGTGCTCTCCGTGGTGGGTCTCACCCTGCTCATCTACGGCATCATCCACGCGTCATCGACGCTGAGCTGGACTGATCCGGGAGTGGTCCTCCCCATGCTCGCCGGCATCGGCGTGCTCGCGATCTTCCTTTGGTACGAGGCGCGCAGCGATCACAAGAGCTTCGATGTCTCGCTCTTCCGCAACCGTGGGTACGCCGTCAGCCTGGCCGCGGTGACGCTCGCGTTCTTCGCGCTCTCGGGCATCACCTTCACACTTCCCTTCTATCTGCAGATCCTGCGCGGCTTCGACACGCTCACCGCCGGTCTGTGCTTCGTGCCGTTCGCCGTCGGGCAGATCATTGCGGCGCCGCGCAGCGCGGCGATGGTGCTGAAGTTCGGATATCGCGCGGTGATGACGACCGGGCTGGTCCTCGTCGCCCTTTCGCTCATTGGTCTGCTCTTCATCCAGCTCGACACCCCGGTATGGGTGATCCTCGTGGTGTTCTTCATCTTCGGCTTCGGCATGGGCAATGTCATCGCCCCCGCATCCACCGTCATGCAGAACGTCCTGCCCCTCGCGCGCGCAGGAGCGGGATCGGCTGTCCAGAACACCGTCCGACAGGTGGGCGGCGCCCTCGGCGTGGCCATCATCGGCACGGTGCTGGCGACTCAGTACGCCAACCGCATCACCCCCGCCTTGGGGCAACTCCCCGATCAGGTGCCGGATGAGGCGCGCCAGGCAGCGGAGAACTCCATCGTCGCCACGGATGGACTCCTCGCGGCCCTGGAGCAGTCCGGGGTGCCGGCCGTGGTGCTCGACGCCCTGCGCACCTCGGCGTACGACGCATTCCTCACGTCCTCCCATGTGACCTACCTCGTATCGGTCAGCGTCGTGGTGGTGGCGGCAGTGCTTGTGGCCTTTGCGCTGCCGGTCATCACGCCGCCACGCAAGGACGCGATGGTCCCTGCTGACTCATCGACCGACGACCTCGTGCGCGACGAGGAGGCTGCCTACCCCGAGCAGCTGGCCGAGGAGATCGATGATGACGGCCGCAAGGGCTGAGGTCCCCGTGCGGGGCCGCCCGCGCGACGCGGCCTTGGACCGCCGTATCGCGGAAGCGGCCCTCGATGTTCTCGCGGACAGCGGGATAGCGGCCTTCACCATCGAGGCGGTCGCCCACCGAGCGGGAGTCGGCAAGGCCACGATCTATCGCCGTTACGACGGCCGGGACGATGTACTCGCTTCTGCACTGGACCACCTGCGCGACGACACTCCCGCGGCGAACAGCGAGGGTTCGTCCCGCGAGCGGCTCGAGGCGGCTCTTGACTTCATCCGCTCGCCCATGACTTCGACCCGCGGGGGTCGGGTGATGGCCCAGGTGATCTCGGCCGGAGCGCAGCATCCGGACTTCCTCGCGACGTTCTACGACCGCGTCCTTGCTCCGAGGCGCCAGATACTCCTCGGCATCCTGCGCGACGGGGTGAGTGAAGGATGGGTGGATCCGGACGCGGATCTCGACGCCGTCGTCACCCTGCTCGTTGGACCGATGATCTTCCTCAAGGTGTGGCATGGCACACCGGTGGCGGCGATCTCGACGGATCAGATCCTGGGCCTGGCCCTTCGCGGTGTAGGTGTCACACCTCGCGCCAGCGATTCGTGATCGGCTGGCGACGGTCGCGACCGAAGGCGCGCAGCGAAATCTTTGTCCCCGGCGGGTACTGGCGCCGCTTGTACTCCGCTGCGTCGGTGAGGTGGATGACGCGCTCGACGGTCGCCGGGTCAAAGCCCTGGCCGACGAGGTCGTCGAGTCCGCGGTCGTGTTCGACGTAGTCGTCGAGGATGTCGTCGAGCAGCGTGTAGTCGGGCAGGGAATCCTGATCGAGTTGTCCGGGTCGCAGCTCCGCGCTGGGGGGCTTCTCGATGGAGTTGGGCGGGATCGGTGGCACCAGGCCCGCTGCCTCCGCCTGGGCATTGCGCCAGCGGGCCAGATCCCAGACCAGTGTCTTGGGCACGTCCTTGATAGGCGCGAATCCGCCGACCGCATCGCCGTAGATCGTGGAGTAGCCGACGGAGATCTCGCTCTTGTTTCCGGTGGCGAGCACCAGGTGCCCCTCGGCATTCGACAGCGCCATGAGGGTCGTGCCGCGCACGCGGGCCTGGAGGTTCTCGGCGGCCAGCCCGCTGAGGTGCAGTGACGCGTCGAACGCATCGACCATGGGGGCGATCGGAATCGTGCGGTGGTGCAGCCCCGTGCGTTGGGCGAGATCAGCGGCGTCGGCGAGGGAATGCTCTGAGGAATAGACGCTCGGCAGCGCTACGCCGTGCACGCGATCTGCCCCGAGCGCGTCACACGCGAGTGCGGCGACGAGTGCGGAGTCGATGCCGCCGGACAGGCCGAGGATGACAGAGGGAAAGGCGTTCTTGTCGACGTAGTCGCGCAGCCCGGTCACGAGGGCCTCCCACACGGTGGCGAGGTCCGAAAGTGGCTCGGCCACGGCCTCTGCCGGCGCCTGACCTGCCGACTCCGGCACGTCGAGCCGGGGGTGGCGTGAGCTGCCGGCCGGGAGGTCCAGATCGATAACGACGAGGTCATCGCGGAAGGCGGGCGCGCGGGCGAGGAGTGACCCGTCAGCGGCGACGACAAGGGAGTCACCGTCGAAGACGAGCTCGTCCTGCCCTCCGGTCATGTTGACGTAAGCGAGCGTCGCACCCAGCTCACGCGCACGCCGCTGGCACAGATCCAGGCGAGTGTCGTCCTTGTCGCGCTCGTACGGCGATCCATTGATGACCAGCAGGAGGCCGCAGCCCCGAGCCTGGGCGACCGGGCCGCCCTCCTGCCACAGGTCCTCGCAGATCGCCAGAGCGACATCCACACCGCCGATCCCGAGCACGCATGGCTGCCCACCCGGCACGAAGTAGCGGAACTCGTCGAAGACGCCGTAGTTGGGCAGGTGGTGCTTGTCGTAGCGCGCCACGATGCGACCGTGCTGCAGCACTGCGGCCGAGTTGACGGGTGCACCGCGCGGTCTCCCGAGGCGGTCAGCGGCGTCGTCGATGCGATCCAGGTAGCCGATGACGACCGGGAGCGCACCGTGCCCGTCGGCCACCAGTTGCTCGGCCAATACCTCGACCGTCGCACGTGATGCTGCCTGGAAGGAGGGTCGCAGTGCGAGATCCTCGATCGGGTACCCCGTGATGAACATCTCGGGCAGCGCCACGATCTGGGCACCGGCTGCGGCCGCCCGGCCGACAGCGGCTCGGGCCTGCTCGGCATTGCCCGCAAGATCGCCCACCGTCGGGTTGGCCTGCACGAGGGCCAGTCGGAGCGTGGGCATAGGGGAAGCGTAGGGGTGCGTAACGCGCTTGAAACACGGGCACGGGCACACTGGGGCCATGGATAAGCAGACGGAGTTCGTGCTCCGGACTATCGAGGAGCGGGACATCCGCTTCGTGCGCCTGTGGTTCACCGACGTGCTGGGCACGCTCAAGTCGGTCGCGGTCGCTCCGGCCGAATTGGAAGGTGCCTTCGCGGAGGGCCTGGGCTTCGACGGATCGGCGATCGAGGGCTTCGCTCGCGTCTACGAATCCGACATGCTGGCCAAGCCGGATCCGGCGACCTTCGCGGTGCTTCCGTGGCGGGCTGAGGCGCCGGGAGTCGCGCGCATGTTCTGCGACATCCTCATGCCTGATGGCGCACCGTCGTACGCCGATCCTCGCTATGTGCTCAAGCGCGCACTTTCTCGCGCGGCGGACATGGGCTTTACCTTCTACACCCACCCCGAGGTGGAGTTCTACCTACTCAAGAATCACCCGAGCGATGGTGCTCCCGAGCCGATCGACAACTACGGCTACTTCGACAACTCACCGCAGTCCGTGGGCTACGACTTCCGGCGCCAGGCCATCACCATGCTCGAGGCGATGGGCATCTCCGTGGAGTTCAGCCACCACGAGGGTGGACCCGGACAGCAGGAAATCGACCTGCGCTACGCCGATGCGCTCACGACCGCCGACAACCTCATGACCTTCCGCACCGTCATCAAGGAGGTGGCCCTGGAGCAGGGTGTCTACGCCACCTTCATGCCCAAGCCGTTCCGCGACGCTCCCGGATCCGGCATGCACACGCACGTCTCCCTCTTCGAGGGTGACCGCAATGCCTTCCATGAGCCGGGAGCGCCGTACCAGCTGTCGCAGGTGGCACGCTCCTTCATCGCCGGGGTCCTTCGTCACGCTCCGGAGATCACCGCCGTGACCAACCAGTGGGTCAACTCCTACAAGCGCCTTGCTGGAGGCGCCGAGGCTCCCGCGATGGTGTGCTGGGGTCACAACAACAGGTCCGCGCTCGTGCGCGTGCCGATGTACAAGCCGACGAAGGGCAATTCCACGCGCGTGGAGTTCCGCTCCCTCGACAGCGCCTGCAATCCGTATCTCGCCTTCGCGGTCATCCTGGCCTCCGGGCTGAAGGGGATCGAAGAGGGCTATGAGCTCCCGCCCGGCGCCGAGGACGACGTGTGGTCACTGACGCCGGCCGAGAGACGGGCGATGGGGATGGAGCCGCTGCCCGGCAGTCTCAACCAGGCCATCCAGGCGATGGAGCGTTCGGAGCTCGTGGCGGAGACGCTCGGCGAGCACGTCTTCGACTTCTTCCTGCGCAACAAGCAGGCGGAGTGGGAGGAGTACCGCCGCCAGGTCAACGCCTGGGAGATCGACCGCTACCTCCCGACTCTCTAGGGCGACGGCCGTGCCCGCGGGGAGCGAGCCGCGATGAGCGAGCAGCGACCAACCAGCCTGACTGCGCAGTTGGTGCGACGCGGATTTGCCGATCCGGCCGAGGCAGCGCGCGTCCTCGATGCAATGGGCATGCTGGAGTCGGAGGACTTCGCCGACGCCCTCGCTGCTGCTGCCGATCCCGACCAGGCGTTGGGGGCTATCCATCGGCTGGTTGATGCGGGCGTGGACATCCAGGCCGTCGCTGCCGATCACGAGTGGTTCGCGGCACTCGTGGCGGCCGTGGGGATGTCTTCCGCGTTAGC
>CAJBMR010000104.1 GCA_903954205.1 uncultured bacterium
CCGCCCGCGCCGCGGGTCACGGTGACGCGCTCAGCGCGATGCATCGCCAGTGGCACTTCTTCCGAAACTTCCTGTCGAACGTCGAGATGACCCTCGCCAAGACCGATCTCGACATTGCCCGCCGCTACGTCGACGGTCTCGTGCCCGACCACCTGCGTCGACTCTTCGGGGACATCGAGGAGGAGCATGCACGCACGGTCGAGGAACTCATGCGGGTGACGGGTCAGCCGCACCTGCTCGCGGTAAATCCGACACTGCACCGCACCTTCGAGGTCCGCGACACCTACCTGCTTCCGCTGCACGAGATGCAGGTGCGCCTGCTGCAGCGTATGCGCGCCACAGAGGAGCCGACCGTAGAACTGCAGCGAGCCCTCTCGGTCACGATCAACGGCATCGCCACCGGTCTGCGCAACACCGGCTGAGCGCGCCGGGGCGCTCCATCGTATGGATCGCCGAGCCGCTGGTCAGCCGACCCGTGGAGCATGTCGGCCGGGGCCGTCATCGCAGCGTCCCCTAGAGACATGACCCCCCCAGCGAAGCTTCGCCTGGAAATCAACACTTGTGCGCTGCAGGAAGTCTTGATTTCCGGGCGGAGCTTCAGCCGGGCGACTCGACTACGCACCTGACGAGCCCGCAGATGAGGCCCGCAGATGCCGGCCCGGTGGACCCGACCTAGTCGTTGCCCGATTCCATCGCGGCCCGGTCGAGCAGTTGCTCTTCGCCAGCGTCGGCCTGAGATGACGCGATGGCGTCTGCGCCACCGGCGTCAAGGCGACCCACGAGCTCGACGTGACCGGCTCCAAGCTGGCCCTGCTCGGCGTACATCTCGAGCTTGGTGCGCGTGTCGGCGATGTCGAGATTGCGCATGGTGAGTTGGCCGATGCGGTCCGTGGGGCCGAAGGCCGCCTCCTCGATGCGTTCCATCGACAACCGATCCGGGTGGTAGCTCAGGTGCGGGCCCCGCGTGTCGAGGATCGAGTAGTCGTCGCCGCGACGAAGTCGCAGGGTGACCTCGCCGGTCACCGCTGATGCCACCCACTTCTGCAGCGACTCGCGCAGCATGAGGGCCTGCGGGTCCAGCCAGCGGCCTTCGTAGAGCAGGCGCCCAAGTCGGCGCCCCTCGGCGTGGTAGTTGGCGAGGGTGTCCTCGTTGTGGATCGCGCTCAGCAGGCGCTCGTAGGCGGTGAAGAGCAGTGCCATCCCCGGGGCCTCGTAGATGCCGCGGCTCTTGGCCTCGATGATGCGGTTTTCGATCTGGTCGGCCATGCCCAGGCCGTGGCGACCACCGATCGCATTGGCCTCGCGGACGAGCTCGACGGCCGAGGCGAACTCCTGCCCATTGATGCGCACAGGCCGGCCCTGCTCGAAGGCGATCGTGACGTCTTCCGTCGCGATCTCGACAGTCGGATCCCAGAAGCGCACGCCCATGATCGGGTCGACAATCTCAATGGAGACATCGAGGTGCTCGAGTCGCTTCGCCTCGTGAGTCGCACCCCAGATGTTGGCGTCCGTGGAGTAGGCCTTCTCGGTCGAATCGCGATAGGGAAGCCCGTGCGACACGAGCCACTCCGACATCTCCTTGCGCCCACCCAGCTCGCCGACGAAGTCGGAGTCGAGCCAGGGCTTATAGATCCGCAACTGCGGATTGGCCAGCAGCCCGTAGCGGTAGAACCGCTCGATGTCATTGCCCTTGTATGTCGAGCCGTCGCCCCAGATGGACACGTCGTCGTTGAGCATCGCCCGCACGAGCAGCGTGCCCGTGACCGCCCGCCCGAGAGGCGTGGTGTTGAAGTACATGCGATTGCCGGCGCGGATGTGAAAGGCACCGCATGCCATCGCCGCGAGACCCTCCTCCACGAGCAGGTCCTTGCAGTCGACCAAGCGCGCGAGCTCGGCACCGTACTCGAGCGCGCGACCGGGCACGCTGTCGATATCGGGCTCGTCGTACTGCCCCAGGTCGGCCGTGTAGGTGCACGGCACCGCGCCCTTGTCGCGCATCCAGGCGACCGCCACAGAAGTGTCGAGCCCCCCGGAGAAGGCAATACCGACGCGCTCGCCGACGGGGAGCGAGGAGAGGACCTTGGACACGGCGCGAGCCTATCGGCAGGCTCGCTCACCGGGCCTACGCCGGTTGGCCGCCGTCCTCTCCCGTCAGCCGCGCCTCTGCCTCCTGCGCGCGCCGCAGTGCGGCCTCGAGGTCGGCCTGGGCTTCGCCGTAGCGGGCGAAGTCACCATCGGCGAGTGCGGCCTGTCCTCGCTCGTACGCTGCCTGCGCCTCCGCGAGCGCGGACTGCAGATCGGTGAGCGGGTCTCCGGACGGGCCCGGAGTCGGCGTGGGCGTGGGAGTCGGATCCGGGTTGGGGTCGGGATTGGGCCCGGGGGTCGGATCGGGTGTCGGAAGCGGATCGGAGTCGAAGACCGCAGCCAGCGCCTCGTCGAGGGTGTCCTCGAGCGCGACGTTGGCGCCGTACCCGGCGAGCACCTTGCGCAGGAGCGGATAGCCGTCCTGGGTGGCCCTCAGATACACGGGCTCGACATAGAGGAGACCGCCGTTGAAGGGCAGCGACAGCAGGTTGCCCAGATTGACCTCGGAACCACCCCTACGCAGCAGAGAGAGCTCGGCGCTGATCTCGGGATCAGACTCGAAGTTGTTCTGCACCTGAGTGGGACCGGGGATGGTCGTGTTGCTGGGCAGTTGCAGGACGCGGAGTTTGCCGTAGTCCTCGCCGGGAGCTGAGTTGACGGCCATGAAGGCCGCCAGGGTGGGTCTGCGCTGCGGCGCGAACGTGGTCGTGAGCGAGAAGGTCGGCTGCTCCTGGTCCGGCATCTGCAGGGTGAGGTAGTACGGCGGCTGGAACTGCTGGATCGGCTGCGTCGGATCGAAGGGGACGATCCAGAAGTCGGTGCCGTTGTAGAAGGTCGCCGGATCGGTGACGTGGTAGCGCGACATCACGACGCGCTGCACCTTGAAGAGATCCTGCGGGTAGCGCACATGCGCCTCGATCTCCGTGGGCATCGAGCTGCGCTCCTGCACGACACCGGGGAAGGCCTTCATCCACGTCTGGAGGATGGGATCGGCCTCGTCCCACGCATACAGGGTCACGGTGCCCTCATAGGCATCGACCACGGCCTTGACGGAGTTGCGGGCGTAGTTGAGCTGGTCGCTCGGGGCGATGGCGGTCGATCCGGTGCGCACCGTGATCGAGTCGCTCGTCACCTCGCCCAGCGACACCCGCGAGGAGTAGGGGTAGTCGTTGGAGGTGGTGTAGCCGTCGACGAGCCACACGATGCGACCGTTGACCACCGCCGGATAGGGATCCTGGTCGAGGGTCAGCCACGGGGCGATCTTCTCGACGCGGGTCAGCGGATCGCGGTCCCACAGGATGCGCGACTCCTCGTTGATCAGGTCCGTGAGGAGGATGTTGCTGTCCTGGAACTTCGTCGCGAAGAGCAGGCGGTGGAAGAGACCACCGACGGCGACTCCGCCCTCGCCCGAGTACGTGTTGTTGACCTGGCCGGTCGGGCTTGCGTCATCGGGGTAGTCCAGCTCGACCGGCGGAGTGCCCTCAGGGGCGCCCACGATCGAGAAGGTCGGCGAGAGTTCGCCGAAGTAGATGCGCGGCTCATCGATTCCCAGCAGACCCTCCGGCGGGATATCGCTCTCGAAGAAGTCGGGCTGCCCGGACGACTCCGCCGTGTTGTCGTAGGCGGCGACGAAGCCGTAGCCGTGCGTGTAAACGGCGTGGTCATTGGCCCAGTTGCGCTGGTTGTCGGGGATGCCGGCGAGGTTGATCTCACGGGCGGCGACGATGGCGCCGCGCTGACCCCCCTCCAGGGCGTAGCGATCGACGTCGAGGCTGTCGTTGAAGGAGTAGTACGCGCGGATCTGCTGGAGCTGGTTGTACGTCGGCGAGGCAAGTGCAGGGTCGAGCAGTCGGATGTTGTCGAGCGTGCCGAGGTTGGCCTGGATGACGGACTCCGTGGGCGACTCAACCGTGCCCGGGTACTCCTGGACCTGCGCGTCAGCAATGTCGTACGCCGAGCGCGTTGCCGTGATGTTGCGCTCGATGTAGGGCTGCTCGCGCACGAGCTCGCTCGGACGGACCTGGAATTGCTGCACGACCGCGGGGTAGACGCCCCCGACCAGGATCGACGTGAGGATGAGGAGCCCCAGGCCGATGAGTGGGATGACCCAGTTGCGCACGACCATGTTGACGATGAAGAGGACCGCCGTGATCAGCGCGACGAAGGTCAGGATCTGAAGCGCTGGAAGCACAGCGTTGGCATCGGTGTACTTCAGCCCCGTGAAGCCCTGCACCAGCGCCTCGCTCTTGACCATCAGCCCGTAGCGATCGAGCCAGTAGGCAACCGCCTTGAGCAGCAGCAAGAGCGCGATCAGCCCGGACAGGTGCACCTGCGCCGCAGCGCTCACACGGTCCCCTTGCGGCTGCAAGCGCAGGCCGCCGAAGAGATAGTGCGCGGCGAGTGCGAGTCCAATGGAGAGGATCACGACGGAGAAGGCGAAACCAAGGACGAAGCGCAGGAACGGGTAGGTAAAGGTGTAGAAGCCGACATCGAGCCCGAACTGCGGATCGGTGACACCGAAGTCGGTCGCATAGCGCCAGCGCAGGAAGGTCCCCCACTCGGCGGAGGCGGAGATCCCCGCCAGGAGTCCGACGACCGCCGCGATGCCGATCGTGATGATCACGCGGAAGGGATCGAGCGCCATGCGATAGCGCTCGAGGCCCGCCTGCTCCTGCGTCATCGGAGGGGCGCTCGGGCGGAAGCGGTAGGCAATCCACAGGGTGCCCGCGAGGACGACGGCCATGGTGAGGCCGAAGGAGGCGAAGAGGGCCAGGCGGGTGATGAGGGTGACGGTGAAGACCTCCGTCTTCCCCACGGAGTCGAACCACAGCCAGTCGGTGTAGAAGCCCGTGAAGATCACGAAGCCCAGGACGATGACAGCGAGGACGATGATCGTCGGAAGGAGAACCCGCCCTCGGCGGGGTGCCGCGGCGACAGTCGTCGGGGAGGCCATTACAGCAACTTACGTCACTCGGGTGAAGGTCACATCGTGGGGCATGTCGGCAGCGTCTCCCCGGCCCGCCAGGCGGCCAGGGCATCGAGCGCTCCCTGCAGGGTCGTCACGGGCACGACGGTCAGCCCATCGGGGATGTGCCCGGCGGCCTCCTCGCAGTGGACCTCGGGCATGAGGAAGAGCGTCGCCCCAGCTCCGCGAGCCCCGGCGAGCTTCTGGCGGATGCCCCCGATGGCTCCGACAGCGCCCGCGGGGTCGATGGTGCCCGTCCCAGCCACGTGGCCACCACCCGCGAGGTCCTCCGGGGTGAGTTTGTCGACGATGGCGAGGGCAAACATCATGCCGGCGCTCGGACCGCCGATGTCCTCGAGCGCGAAGATGATGGGGAACTCGGCGCGGTAGTTGATGCCGACGGTGATGCCGACGTAGGGAACACCGGACTCATCCGGCTTCTCGGCCGACACCACTTCAAGGTCGAGCTCCTCACCGTCGCGCTCGACCGTGAAGGTGAGTGTGGATCCGATCGGCACCGCACGCACGGCCTCCACGACGTCCTCGGGGGCACGGACGGGGGCGCCATCGATCGCGACGATCTGCTCACCCGCGTCGAGTACGCCGAACGCCGGGGTGCCCTCGACCACCGCCGTGACGACGACGTCTTCGATGAGGGGCTCGCCCAGGGTGTTCAATGCGGCCGCGATCGCGCTGGACTGGCTGGTGGAGAAGAGAACTGCGTTGCGCTGCTGCACTTCCTCCGTCGTCTCGTCATCGCCGTAGAGCAGCTCGCGGGGAAGCACGGCCCGGTTGGGATCCACCCACGCGGCAAGCGCCCCGAAGACCGTGAGGGGGCTTCGCGGCTCGCCCTCCTCGCGGATGGTCGTCATGTCGAGCGCACCGGTCACGGGATAGGTCGTGGTGTCGGTGATTTCCACGAGTGGCACCCCGTTCACATCGCCGATGGTGTTGAAGGTCGGACCGGGCGACAACACGACGAACGGCACGGGAAGTAGCGCCGCCAGAGCAAAGAGCGCGATGAGCACCAGGCCCGCTAGCGCGGCGATGAGACCGCGGTGGCCGGGGCGACGACCACCGGGCTGAGTCGCAGCTTCGAGGTGGCCCGGCGAGCCGGCAGAGCCGCCTCTGTCGGGCTGGCCCGGCGGCGGGTTGCTCACGCGGGGTGGCGGCGGTCTGCGGGTCGCCGCGTGCGACCGGGGCGCGGTGCTGACGAACGCGTCGCTCCGGCCCGGGCGGGTCGTGCGGGACGACGTTCCCGATCGGATTGCTCGGCGGGAAGCGGACGACGCATCGCGGCGCGGAAGCGCGCCATGTCGCCCACGGTCTCGTGGGTGTCGGCCGCACGTCGCGGGCGGCTGCGTGACGCGGCCCAGGCCAGCGCGAGCAGGGTGGCGCCCAGGGGAATGAGCCACCACAGCAACGCGGACACCTGGACTCCTCCTGACGTGGTCGGCCAAAGGCCGACGCTCTCCCCGCCCAAGGGTACGCCCCCCGGGGCGCGGACACCCCCGGAGCATCCGGCGTACCGTGGGGGGATGAGCGGCTCTCTCCCCTTTGGATTCGGTTTGCCCGACGACGGGGGCGAACGACCCGGCTTCGACATGAGTCAGTTGGGCGCCATGCTCCAGCACCTGGGGCGCCTGCTGGAGTCAGGCGGCGACGGCGCCGTCAACTGGGATCTCGCTCGCGACACGGCCCGCCAGGCGATCGTCCAGGCTGGCGACCCCTCGGTGAACGATGCCGAGCGCCGCGAGGTGATCTCGGCGGTCGAACTCGCCCAGGTGTGGCTCGATCCCGCGTGCACCTTCCCCGCCTCATCAGTATCCGGCGCGGCGTGGAGTCGCTCGGAATGGCTCGAGGCGACGTACCCCGCCTGGCAGCGCATGGTGACTCCCATCGCCGAGCACGTGCAGTCGGTGATGTCCGCGATGCCCGCTCAGGGTGAACTTCCCCCGGAGCTCGCCGCGATGCTGCCCGAGGGCACGCCTCCGGAAACGCTCGCCATGATGGCGCCGCTCATGGGCATGGCACGTCAACTCGGCTCCGCGATGTTCGGTATGCAGATGGGCCAGGCATTGGCGGCACTTGCCAGCGAGGTCGTCGGTGTCAGTGACATCGGTGTCCCGCTCACAAGCGATGGCCGACCCGCGCTCCTGCCGCGCAATGTCGCAGCGTTCGGAGAGGGACTCGACGTGCCCGCGGGCGATGTCCGCCTCTACCTCGCCCTTCGCGAGTGCGCCCATCAGCGGCTCTTCGCGCACGTGCCGTGGCTCGCCCCTCGGCTCGACGGCGCCATCGATGCCTACGCCCGTGGTATCCGCATGGATCCCGAGCGCATGAACGAAGCCATGCAGGGAATCGACCCCGGCGCACTTGGAGACCCCGAGCGACTGCGCGAACTCATGGGCTCGGATCTCTTTGCCCTCGCGGAGTCCGAGGAGCAGCAGGCCGCACTGCGTCGACTCGAGACCCTGTTGGCGCTCATCGAGGGCTGGGTCGACGACGTGGTGACACAGGCCTGCGCCGCGACCCTGCCGTCGGCGGAGCGTCTCGGCGAGGCGATGCGTCGACGCCGAGCGGCGGGCGGTCCGGCCGAGCGCACCTTCGCCTCGCTCGTGGGCCTGGAGATGCGTCCACGAGCCCTACGCGAGGCCGCTGCTCTGTGGCGCCAACTGCGCGAGCAGCGCGGCACCGAAGGCCGCGATGCCCTGTGGGCGCACCCGGATCTCCTTCCCGACGCCGACGACCTCGCCGATCCCAGCGCCTTCCTCGCGGGCGAGCCCTGGGATGGCTTCACCGCCGATGACGCCTGATCCCCTGCATCTCGACGCTGTGCGCGTGCTGAGTGACTGGTCGGCACCGACTCCCGCTCAGGACATGCTGCGACTGGACTACCTCTCCTTCCTCGATGCGCATCCGGACGCCATGACACGTGGCAATCGAGTCGGTCACCTCACCGGCAGTGCACTCGTCGTCGACA